>JAISKR010000154.1 GCA_031260845.1 Bacteroidales bacterium | reverse complement strand
GATAATTTTTCGGAAAGTCCTTTTTTGCGCAAATAATATACAATCCAATCTTCGGGCAATTTAATTTCCCCTTTTTTGTTTGTTGCGCCCAAAAGTTCTTTTGCTTTTTTAACGGTATCTTCTGAAAATGGCAGAAAATCGCTTATTCGAAAACTGAAATTTTCATCATTTCGATACGCAGTTTTGAAATCTTCTGGAAAATTTTCTGACAACCAACCTAAAATCTTGAAAACTTTAATCAGACGAGTTCTTCTCAAAATATATCGTTGTTTCAATCTTCTTGAGCCACGCTTCATTCGTCTTGTTGCTGCTTTGGAAATGCCTACGCCTTTTGAAAAAGTAACTTCGGGATTTTCCTTGAACACCTTACCTGTTTTTGAAGAAACATAACCCTCCATTGGAATAATTCTGCTTCCAACCCATTCAATATTTCCTTCTTTGCCATATTCGGCAATGGTTTCAGAAATGTTTATTACCGCTGCACCGATTGAGTTTGTGCCTAAATCAAGTCCTAAAATCTTTTTCATATTCATTTTATCTAAATTTTTTTTTTGCAAAGTTATTTATTTATTTCAAAAAAAATATTACTTTTGCAGAATATTTTTGAAGCAAATCACAATAAGGATTATTCCGTAGTAAGATGCTTCATCTTATCAGTTTTTGCCCTTGTACTTAACAGGGGCTTTTATTTTTGCAAAATTGGTAATGAATTTTTTGCTTTGCGACAATTCCTACTATGTCAATGACGGCAGAATAGTTGTTTCCGATTGCAAAGTAAACATTTTTTGTTTAAAATAAGGGAATCGGATAATAATTTCAAATACAGTAGTTTGCAAATTTATTGTATAGTCACAATTTTTTGAAGCAAATCACAATAAGGATTATTTCGTTGTGAAAACATTTTAAAGCGAGGATGAAAATCCTCGCTTTGTTTTTGCCATCCGCTATATCGCTAAAATACATTGCCTAACGAACATTTCGTAGGTTGGCAAATCAAATTTTCCCGTTCCACAATTTCTTCAAAAAATATGCAACCGGTATCACTTCTACGCCGTTAGTGAAATGAGGGGATTGGTTTCCCTGTTTGACGTGCACCAAAAAGGAAAACATTTTCATTACCTGCGTCATCTTCCGCAAGGCACAACGTATCACAATGTCTCACTACGGTTCACAATCGTATAACAATTTATAACAACAGTATAACAATTCGTAACCATTAAAATTTTCCCTATTGCCATATAAAAAATTTTCCCTACTTTTGCAGAATTTTAAGAATCGTTATTTAAAAATATAAATATGGCAAAAGAAGGAAAGTATGTAACTTGTGACGGCAATTATGCCGCAGCCCATGTCGCTTATTTGTTCAGCGAAGTGGCTGCTATTTACCCCATTACGCCGTCATCGACGATGGCTGAGTATGTGGACGAATGGGCAGCCAAGGGGAAGAAAAATCTGTTCAACGAAACAGTGAAAGTAGTGGAAATGCAGAGCGAAGCAGGCGCAGCAGGCGCGGTGCACGGCTCGTTGCAGTCGGGTGCGCTTACGTCCACGTTTACGGCGTCGCAAGGCTTGCTCCTGATGATTCCCAATATGTACAAGATTGCCGGCGAGTTGTTGCCCGGCGTGTTTCATGTGTCGGCGCGAAGCCTTGCCGCTCAGGCATTGTCCATTTTCGGTGACCACAGCGACGTGATGAGCACGCGGCAAACGGGTTTCGCCATGCTCGCCACCGGAAGCGTACAGGAAGTGATGGATTTGGCGGCTGTGGCGCATCTCACCGCCATCAAATCGCGCGTGCCATTCCTTCATTTCTTCGACGGATTCCGCACCTCGCACGAGATTCAGAAGGTAGAGAATATCAACAGCGAGGCGCTTGGCGCATTAGTTGACCGCAAAGCCCTGCAAGAGTTCCGCGAGCGTGCTCTCAACCCCGAACACCCCGTAACACGCGGCACGGCGCAAAACCCCGACATCTATTTCCAGTCGCGCGAAGCAGCCAACCAATTCTATCTCGACCTGCCCGATATGGTGGACTCTTATATGCAGGAAATCAAGAAAATAACCGGACGCGAATACCATCCTTTTACTTACTACGGGGCGCCAGACGCAGAAAATATCATCATCGCCATCGGCTCTATCACCGACACCATCAAGGAAACGATTGATTACCTGACCGCCAAAGGCGAGAAAACAGGCTTGGTAAGCGTACATTTGTACCGTCCGTTCTCTGTAAAGTACCTCGGCGCGGTCATTCCCGACAGCGTTAAGCGTATATGCGTGTTGGACAGGACAAAAGAGCCGGGCGCAAACGGCGAGCCGCTCTATTTAGACGTTGTGGAAGCCTTTGCTGCCTGCAAGGACATTCCCGCCGCCAAAAAGCCGCTCATCGTGGGCGGTCGCTACGGACTTTCGTCGAAAGACACCACTCCGGCGCATATCCTCGCAGTTTACAAAAACTTGGCGGCAAACGAGCCGAAACACGGTTTCACCATCGGCATTGTCGATGACGTGACTTTCCTCTCGCTTCCCGCGCTTCCCGAAATAAACATTACGCCCAAAGGCACTTTTCAAGCGAAGTTTTTCGGCATCGGCGGCGACGGCACGGTGGGCGCCAACAAAAATTCCATCAAAATCATCGGCGACAGCACCGACAAGTATTGTCAGGCATATTTCGCCTACGATTCCAAGAAAACAGGCGGTATCACCATTTCGCACCTGCGCTTTGGCGATTCGCCCATCCGCTCGCCCTACCTCGTGAATACGCCCGATTTCGTGGCTTGTCACGTGTTTCCCTACCTGCGCCAGTACGATGTGCTGAAAGGCTTGCGCAAAGGCGGAACTTTCCTGCTCAACAGCAAATGGGACGCCGCAGGCACGACAGAACGCCTTCCCAACAAAATCAAGAAGTATCTGGCAGACAATGAAATATCGCTCTATATTATTGACGCCATCAAGATTGCCGAAGAGGTCGGTTTGGGCAGCCAGCGCACCAACACCATTCTGCAATCGACGTTCTTCAAGATTTCGGGCGTTATTCCTTATGAAACGGCTGTCAACGCGATGAAAGCCGCCAACCTGAAATCGTATGGCAAGAAAGGCGAAGAAATCGTGAACATGAACAACGCGGCGGTTGACCGTGGCGGCGAAGTCACCAAAGTGACGGTTGACCCCGCATGGTCGAAACTCGACCCCAACGCCGACATAGCGCCCGTTGACCTGACGCGCCCCGAATTTATCCGCAAGGTGGTGGACCCCATCAACGCGCAGCAGGGCGACGACCTTCCGGTAAGCACTTTCGCAGGACGCGAAGACGGCACTTTCCCGCAAGGAACGGCTGCTTACGAGAAGCGCGGCATCGCAGTGAACGTGCCCGAGTGGATTCCGGCTAACTGCATACAGTGCAACCAGTGCGCGTACATTTGTCCTCACGCTGCCATCCGTCCGTTCCTCATCACGGCGCAGGAAAAGGCAGGTTTGCCCGCCGGCACTGCCACCATCGCGGCTATTCCGCAAAAAACCTTTGAAGGACTTGAATTTCGTCAGCAGGTAAGTCCGCTCGACTGTACCGGCTGCGGCAACTGCGTGGACGTATGTCCGGGCAACCGCGGCAACAAGGCATTGACGATGAAGAGCCTCGAATCGCAAATGCCTCAGCAGGAAGTGTGGGATTACGCTGTGGCGAAAATCACCTACAAGGATACGCTCGCGGCGAAAGACCAAAACGTGAAGAACAGCCAGTTCTCGCAACCGCTGTTTGAATTTTCGGGCGCCTGCGCAGGTTGCGGCGAAACGCCCTACGTGAAACTCATCTCTCAACTGTTTGGCGACCGTATGCTGATTGCCAACGCCACCGGTTGCTCGTCTATTTACAGCGGCTCAGCGCCCGCCTCGCCTTATTGCAAGAACGCGGAAGGCAAGGGTCCGGCATGGGGCAACTCGCTGTTTGAAGACAACGCCGAATATGGCTTGGGAATGGCGACAGGCGTGGAAAAAATGCGCACCCGCATCGCCCGCCTGATAGACGAAGCGATAGCAGAGGGCAAATGTTCCGACGAACTGAAAGCCGCTTTTGAAGCATGGAAAGCCGCCGACACCGCTGCCGACAGCAAAAAAGCCACCGAAGCGCTCATTCCGCTTGCCGAAAAATGCGATTGCACGTATTGCAAGGAAATTCTCGAACTGCGCCAGTATCTCATCAAAAAATCCATTTGGATTATGGGCGGCGACGGTTGGGCTTACGACATAGGCTACGGCGGCTTAGACCACGTGTTGGCGTCAGGTCAGAACGTGAACGTGCTGGTGCTCGACACCGAGGTATATTCCAACACAGGCGGTCAGGCATCGAAATCAACGCCGGTGGGCGCTGTGGCGAAATTCGCAGCCTCGGGCAAGCGTGTCCGCAAGAAAGACCTCGGCATGATGGCGATGAGTTACGGCTATGTGTATGTGGCACAGGTGGCTATGGGCGCCAACCAGATGCAGTACCTCAAAGCGCTGAAAGAGGCAGAAGCCTACGACGGTCCGTCGCTCATCATTGCTTATTCGCCCTGTATCGCACACGGACTGCGGGCAGGCATGGGCAAAACCCAAGCGCAGCAAAAACTCGCCGTAGAGTGCGGATATTGGCACACCTACCGTTTCAATCCCGCTTTGGAAGCCGCAGGGCAAAACCCCTTCCAACTCGATTCCAAAGAGCCTGACTGGACGAAATTCCAAGACTTCATCCTCAGCGAAGTGCGCTATTCCTCGCTAAAAAAGCAGTTCCCCGCCGAAGCCGACGAACTGTTCAAAGCCGCCGAAACCAACGCCCAATGGCGCTACAACGGTTATAAGAAGTTAGCAGGACAATAATTTTCTGATTTTTGATTGTTAAAAAAGGATGCTCGAAAGGGCGTCCTTTTTTTGGATGAATTTTTTTCATCCCTTTGTGCAGATATTCATCAGAAAATACGCATTAGGGCTATGAAAAATTTTCCGTTTGAACACGAGGGCGAAACATTGTGGTTTTCGCGGGCGGTGGCTGTCACCGGCTTAGTGTATAAGCACAACGCCGACAAGACGAAGACGTGGGTGCTGGCAAACAAGCGCGGACAGGGCACACCCGATTTTCAGGGCTACTGGAATCTGCCCTGCGGCTATCTCGATTTCGACGAAAACGGGCAGGAAGCCGTTGCCCGCGAAGTGCTGGAAGAAACCGGTTACAAAACCCGCGCAGACGGCTGGCATTTTGTTCGCGTCAGCACCGACCCCAAAGAAAATCGGCAAAACGTGTCCATCCTGTACCGATACCATTGGAACGAACAGGACGACGAAACCGTTTATCGCGCCGAAGGCGGCGAACAAGACGAAGTGGAAGACGTGAAATGGGTGGATATAGACGAAGCAGACAAATACCAATGGGCTTTCTGCCACGACCGGATATTAAGGGCATTTGGCGAAAAAATTGGAAGATAATAAATGAAAAATTGACTGTTATGGAATTGAGTTTATTGTTTAATTTTAAGGATGTTACGCAGACAGAATGGGATACGGCTTGGAACGAATGTTGCTACATATTGGAGCATTTTCCTGTACCTTTGGGAACCATTAGCAAAGAGGAAAAATGGAATTGCGAAAGGCGGGTGATAAGTAGTAAAATTCTGATTGATAAGGATACAAAAGATGAATTACTTACTTTTCGTCTGGATATGATTTCATTGGAGTGGGGTGGCGTGTACAACTTGTACCGCGACCTGAGCCATTACGCTGATTTTAAGAGTGAACATGACATTTTGTGGGATGATACCGAGGAATCAAGAGGTTACATGGAACAAATGCTCAATATTGACTGTGTTGTGGGCAATCCGTTGGATATATGGGGCAACGGCACAGGCGGCGCACCCTATACATTGGCGGTGTTGGCGTTGGGCATTCTGCTTGAAAATCGCTTCCCCGATAAATGTTTTATGTGGGGCGAATATTCTGACGAACAAGTAGAAAAGATGCGAATATGGCTTTCCGCTCTTTTGCAAGAAAACATGAACACGCTAATATGCAGTGATTTGGAGCGCTTGTTTGAACGGCTTACCATGATTTACGATGCACCGGATTTGTTGGTGCGTCGCTTTTGGGCATTAAGCGAATCAGGATATCGGGAAACTTTTCAATTCCTTTGCGAACGCGGTTACGATGCTGCTTTGCAAGATGAAATCATTCGCCGGGTGAAAAGTTATTCCAGTGTCGCTCAGTGGGGTGTTACCGATTTGTTGTATCCTTATTTGGAAGCAACTCAGGATATTGAGCATTTGATAGAATTGGTTCAAAAAGTACACGCTATCAATCAGAAAGAGGATTTTTCACTGAAAATATTATTAAAGATTTTGGTGAATGAGGGAATCGTGATTAATC
>JAISKR010000140.1 GCA_031260845.1 Bacteroidales bacterium | reverse complement strand
GCTATAGCTTATTTGCAATAAGCAAGTAATTTTAATTTTTTTTGCCCGTTAGGACCGTTAGGGTATTCATATCAATAGAAAAACAGACAAAAACTAAATCAAAACCTCGTTAGAGGTTTCATAATCAACAATATGTGAATGTTTGGTTGGCGGTTGAAATTATTTTCTATTGATATGAAAATCCTACGGATTTAACAACTTGCTTAATTGAAAAAAATCTGTGCAAATCCGTTAAATCTGTGTCATCTGCGTGCTTTGTCGGAAACCAATTTCTATTTTTCGTTTCCCCATTCTGTATTTGCCTTGTCGCCCATTACCAAAACCAATTTACCGCCGGCGGCAATGTCCTTGTGTGCAAACCATGCTTGATTCCATGCTTTGCCGTTGAGGGTTGCCGATTGGATGTATTTATTGGTATCCGAGCAGTTGATGGCTTCTATTTCAAAGTATTTGCCGTTACCCAGATTGACTTTAACTGACGGAAATAGCGGACTTCCGATGTTATAGGCGGCTGAGCCCGGAGTGACAGGGTAGAAACCCATTGCCGAAAATACGACGAAAGCCGATGTTCCGCCACCGTCTTCATCGCCGGGGACGCCCATGAGGTCGTTACGAAACCACATCTTGAGTAATGAACGGATGCGTTTTTGCGTTTTCCATGCTTGTCCGGCATAATTATAAAGGTATGGGATATGCAAACTCGGCTCGTTAGCCATGGAAAACTGCCCTACATTGCCCGTATGGTCGGGTAGTTGGGAATAGAAGTCAAATTTACCGCGTCCCAAAGGCTCGCGGAAAGTAGCGTCTAAATTTCCGGCAAATTGCTTGGGCGAGCCCATCAGTTTCACCAAGTCCGCCACGTTGTGCTGTACGTCCCAACGGTACGTCCAGCCGTTGTTTTCGTCGTAATAGTCGCGTGCGCCCTGCCCACCGGAGAAACGATAATCAAAAGGCTCGATAAAATTCCCGTCCTTGTCTTTCGGGTGAAAAAATGCCGTTTTTTCGTTGTACAGGTTGCGGTAGTTATACGAGCGTTGCAGAAAATACCGGTAATCATCGTCATGTTTGAGTTCTTTGGCGATTTGCGACAAGCACCAGTCATCGTAACAAGTTCCCAATGTTACCGCAACGGGTTGTCGTTTTTCGCCACGGTTTACATTGTCGATATATTCCTGTTCGCCTTCGCGCAAAGCGGGAAAATAGCCTTTTTCCTTGTAAAAAACGTCTAATTCGCCGGCATTGGCGCGTACCCAGGGGATTAAGGTTGATTCCATGATAGCCGCTTTGCTTGCCTGATACGCTTTTTCGAGGTCGAAGCCGCGTAAACCCTTGCTGTAAGCGTCCCATACCACTGCTACGGCATGGTTTCCGTTCATGCGGTGACTGTCGCCGGTAATTTCGGGAAAGGTAGGCATCCAGCCTTCCGCACTCTGTTCTGCCATGCGGATATAGGATTGAACCATGGCGGTTTCCATTTCAGGCTCAATCAATACGCGCAACGGATGTGCGGCGCGGTAGGTATCCCAAATCCAATCATCGGTAAAGAATGGAATCCCGCCGTCATCATGAATTTTTCCTTCGCCATCGAAAGCGCTGAAATAACGTCCGTCTTCCGAAATGTTTATCATTCTTTCATACACGCGATACAGGGAGGTATAAAAAACCGTTTTGTCGTTATCGCAGGCTCCTTTGACTTCGATTTTACCAAGCGCTTTGTTCCAAATATCGCGACCTGCTTGCGCTACCTCTTGCCAATCGTAGGTATTGATTTCGCGTTGCAGGTTTTTGTACGCCTGTTGCTCGTCAATGAAAGAGACGCCATAACGCAGGCGGATGGTTTTCTGCTCTTTACCGAAATTGAGTACGACCGTTTTATCGGCAGTCAAAACACCGGTCGATATGATTTTCTGTTCGGTTTCTATGCTGACATAGATTTTTGCGCGTCCGATGTTCTGGTAGCCCGATACGCCTTTGTCCGTTATTTGCATGGCTCCGTTGCGGGTGTTGATGATAAGGCTGTTATCGCCTTCCTTTTCAAAGGTAATTTCATAAATACCCGCTTGATGTGAAGGCGCATAATGAACTTGCACCTGCGCCTCATCCAAATAAACGGAATAGGAGTAGGGCGTTATTTTCTCCTGGTCGTAAGAATAATTGACAACGGGTCGCCGAGCGGAGGCTTCTCCCTGTATGGGGCTGATATTGAAAGCAGAACTTCCGCGATGACTTGTAACGATGACCGGAAGACCACGCAACAAATCGGACGTAAAGTCGGCGCGTTCGGGATAGACGCGCAACATGCTGTTTGGCAGATGCACGGTAGGGTAGGTAGGCACCAACAAATGACTGATATTGCCCATGTAGGGATTGACGTAATCAACAGGCGTTTTGTCCTGACCACCGCAGGATGAAAACGAAATCAGATAAGCCAGTAAAATGGCGGGGAAAAAATGACGAATGTTCATGATGATTGTATTATATATTAATTTCTAATTCTTAATTTTTATAGTCGTTCCGGTATTTTAAAGTTCAAGGGTTTTTCGCCGCGGAGCATTTTGGCGGCTTCGCCGGTCAGCCGGAGATACCAGTCGCTTGGTTTGCCGTCCATATCGACAAATTTGGCTATCTCGCTTACGGGCGGTTTATCGGTGCATTTGAAGATAGCCGTGCCTTCGTTCACTTCATCGAACATGGCTACATAAATCATCTCGGCGCCAGCCAACATGGCTGTGGACAGTTGCTGCCAATAAAAACGCCCGCCCTGACGGGGAATGGAGCCGCTCGGTTTCACATCATCGGGGAACTCAAAACGGCTAAGATTGTGCCAACTGAATCCGGGACAAACGCAGGGAACATAGTCAATACCGGCTTCGCGGCACCATTTGACGTCTTCAATAATCAGGTCGCGATAACGGTCCATATCATTGTGAAGAAGCGGCGAGAAGCGTTGTACCATCCATGGCAGAACGATGTCGGCTTTGCGGATAAGGTCGTGCAGGTAAGGGTCGTGAATGCAGTCGGCATTGAGGTCGCGCCAGAATGTGGGTACGCCCAGCATCACCGCACAACCGCCATATTGAGGGTCGTTTTTCAGGAAATCCATCAGGCGCTCAAGCCCGATATTGCGGATGTCGTAAGGGCGGTCGGGGAAACCTACTCCCCAAATGACCACGAGCGGTTTACCGTTGTGGTGCAGGTAGGTTTTTGTGCCTTCCTGATTGGTAACTTTGAGTTGGTCAACCAAGTATTTCCAATCTTCGATAATGGACGAGCAGTCTTCGCCGGAGCGTTTCAAACCCGATAAATCGTACATCACGGCAATGGCGCGGTTGTTTGCCGAGGCTGCTTTCATTGCAAAAGAAAGTGTTGAGGAAGAGTTTTTCCTTGACTCCGGTGTGCGGGTAGAGCCGAAGAAACGCTGCATGAAAACTCCATCCAAGCCGTATTCTTTCATCCATTTGAAATGCAGGTCAACCGTACTCTTGTCCGTAGAACTGAAAAAACGTGCAACCGAGCCGTCGGCGAGTTTCATTCCCGTAGGATACGTTTTTTCATATTCGCTTACGTCGGGCCACATATCAATCCTGACCTGTTTTTCGTCCGGATACATTATTCCGTTTTCAGGAGCACGAAACCAGCCTTGGTATCCTGCCATAATCAAATGCTTGTAGGATGGGTAACTGGTCGTTTTAGCATGTTTCGTCTGCGATTGTACGGCAATTGCATTGAAGGCAATGATTGCAATGATAATCATTCGCTTGCTCATTTTTCCCGCAGGTCGCACTTTGTTTGACTTGCGGTTATGAAAATCTTTCCTTTCAGGGATATTTGATATATATTCTGTCATTTTGCGTTTATTTGATGTTTTTCACAATAA
>JAISKR010000107.1 GCA_031260845.1 Bacteroidales bacterium | reverse complement strand
CACCCTCAAACGGATTGGGCGAAAACCGAATACGCACACGCCCTTGTTTGAGCAAGGAATTATTTTCGTCGAAAGCATCGCTTCGTGCAATGTAGAACAAGACGTCGCCGTTTTCCACCCATACGTTCAAGCCGATATCGCCGCCGCCGCAGGGCATACTCTCGCCGGAATTGGCGCCGGGCGTGTCCCACACTAAATTGTAATTCGGCGCTTGCTGTCCGAATGCGGAAAGACTCAGGAACAATAAGCCCCCAAGAATTGATTTGAATGTTGTTGTCATATTAAAAAGATTGCAAATTTTTCGTGGACAAAAGTAGTAAAAATTTCATCTATAAAAATTTGCACCATTAAAAATTCGTAATTCGTAATTGATGACCACCGGCAGCCGACATATAGACAACGAACCTCTCGGAGTGGACTACAAATCTTTCGGAGTGGACTACAAATCTTTCGGAGTGGACTACAAATCTCTCGGAGTGGACTACAAATCTTTCGGAGTGGACTACAAATCTTTCGGAGTGGACTACAAATCTCTCGGAGTGGACTACAAATCTCTCGGAGTGGACTGCAAATCTTTCGGAGTGGACTGCAAATCTTTCGGAGTGGACTGCAAAACGTCCGTTGAAAACAAGAAATCATTTATTAATTTCATTTGACTGTGTTGCACCGAAAAGGATTATTTAATCCAATTACTCAAATTTTACCCTGTTTTCTCTTGTAAAAATTTGTTTTCTAATTAAAATTTTTATTATCTTTGCACCTTGTTTACATAATATATTTAATTTATCATTCACATGAAAAGAGTTTTTGGTTATTTATTGATTGGTCTGATGGTTGTCGGTTGTCAGACAAAAAAAGCGACTATCAACATTGACTCGGTCGCGTCGCCCAAGGGCACAGAGGTTTTTCAACCCAACTGGGACAATATCGCCCAGCATTACCAATTTCCGGAATGGTTTTGCGACGCCAAGTTCGGTATTTTCATCCATTGGGGCGTGTATGCGGTGCCGGCATTCGGCAACGAGTGGTATCCCCGCAATATGTACCGGAAGGACAGCAAAGAGTACAAGCATCATATAGAAACCTACGGCGAGCACACCAAGTTCGGCTACAAGGAATTTATTCCCATGTTCAAAGCCGAAAAATTCAACGCCGACGAGTGGATGCGGGTGTTCAAGGCGTCGGGCGCAAAATATGTGGTGCCCGTTGCCGAGCATCATGACGGTTTTTCCCTGTACGACAGCGATTTGAACGAATGGAATTCCGTCAAGATGGGACCCAAAAAAGATATAGTAGGACTGCTGAAACAGGCTGCTGAAAAGGAAGGGCTTGTGTTCGGACTGTCCACGCATCGGGCTGAAAACCCTTGGTTTTACAACGGCGGCATGGAATTTCCGTCGGACGTGCAGGATACTACTATTACCCTATATGGCGCCAGACAGCAACAAGAATCGTACACCGACGCCGTGTCAAGGGAATGGCTCACTCGCACCTACGAACTCATCAACAAATACGAGCCTAAACTTATCTGGTTTGACTGGACTGTGCACCACCCCGTGATGATGCCGTATTTCAACAAATTCATGGCATACTATTATAATAATGCGCTGGATTGGAATGAACAGGTGGTGGTGAACACCAAACAGGGCTACCCCACCAACGTGCAAGTGTGGGATATGGAACGCGGCAAATCGGACAAAATGATGAAATTTCCGTGGCAAACAGACACGTCCATCGGCAAAAAATCATGGGGTTACATTGACGGCGAAGAAAACAAAACCGCCGAGCAGATTGTTCACGACCTGATTGATATTGTCAGCAAAAACGGTAACCTGCTGCTGAATATCGGACCGAGAGCCGACGGAACCATCACCGAAGAACAGACTGCCATCTTGCTCACCATCGGAAAATGGTTGCAAGTGAATGGTGACGCCATTTACGGCACTCGCACGTGGAAAAAATTCGGCGAAGTGGTGACAGAGCCTACCAAAGGCTCGTTCAGCGACAACGCCGCTACGCCTTACACCGCTCAGGACATTCGTTTCACCACCAAAGGCAACGATTTTTACGCCATTGTGCTCAACTGGGACGACGCCGGCGTCATCGTTAAATCATTGGACAAGAATGCCATTGCCGACGCCAAAATTTTGAAAGTCGAAATGTTGGGGTCAAATGAAGCCATCGCTTACGAACAAACCGACGAAGGCTTGAAACTCTCGTTTCCCAAAACGAAACCCTGCGATTTTGCCTATTCGTTCAAAATCACGTTCGACAAAAAAGTGGGTGAAAATTTGGAATCGGAGGCTTCCAACGAAACCATGAAACATTAAAATAAATTATCCATCTCAATAAAACCATCATTATCATGAATATCAGATCATTATTAGTGGTATGTTTATCGTTTTCTTTGTGGGCGGGCTTTGCCCAGACAGAAAACCTGCCCATCCATGCAGGGAAGTTCAAACCCACCGATGAGTCGTTGAAACAGTACAAATATCCCGAATGGTTTCGCGACGCCAAATTCGGAATATGGGCGCACTGGGGTCCGCAGGCTGTTCCGCGTCAGGGCGACTGGTACGCCAGAGGTATGTATGAAAGAGGGACTTATAACTGCGAAAAAGAAAAGTACAATGCCCCCAATCGGTATTATACCTATCATGTTGAACATTACGGGCATCCGTCCGAATTTGGATACAAGGACATTATTCCCTTGTGGAAAGCCGAAAGGTGGAATCCCGAAGAGTTGATAAAACTCTACAAACGGGCGGGCGCGAAATACTTTGTCAGCATGGGAACCCATCATGACAACTTTTTCCTCTGGAATTCAAAACTTCATAAATGGAATTCGGTGAACATGGGACCCAAAAAAGACGTGGTAGGCTTATGGCAGCAGGCAGCCAAGAAAGAAGGTCTGTATTTTGGCGTGTCCGAACATTTGGGCGCGAGTTACACATGGTTTCAAAGCGCTCACAAATCCGACCAGTTAGGCGACAAGGCGGGAGTGCTTTACGACGGCAACAACCCCGAATATTGGGATTTGTATCACGAACCGACGCTACCGGGCGACAACGGCTGGCTGACCAACAACCCGAAATGGCAACGCGAATGGTACGACCGCGTGCTCGAACTGATTGACAATTATCATCCCGACCTGCTTTATTCCGACAGCGGTTTGCCTTTCGACAATGTAGGCAGAAGCATGATTGCCCATTATTACAACCAAGACCCGACAGCCAAATCGAAGAAAGGGGGCGTTGTATATACCTGCAAGCAAGTATCAGACGGACGATGGGCACAGGACCGCGAACGCGGCGTGGCAGAAGGCATCAGCGAACACCCGTGGCAAACGGACACCTCGATAGGCGACTGGTACTATCGCACCGGACAAAAGTATATGACCGGACCGGAAGTCGTTCAAATGCTGGTGGACATTGTAAGCAAAAACGGAAATCTCTTGCTCAACATTGTGCAAACACCTGAGGGCGATTTGGAGAAAGACGTATTACAGATTCTTGAATTTATCGCCACTTGGATACAGGACAACGGAGATGCGATTTACGGAACACGCCCGTGGAAAGTTTACGGCGAAGGTCCTGCCATTTCGGGCGAACAGGAAAAAGGACATTTCGGCGGACTGAAAGATGTACGGGCATACAGCAGTTCCGACTTGCGCTTCACCGCGAAGGGCAAAACCGTGTACGCTTTTTGCATGGAACAACCTAATGGCGACATTCATATCAAATCATTGGGTTTGAAAAGTGCGACAGGCAAAAAAATATCTTCCGTGAAGATGTTGGGAAGCGCCGAGAAAATCAAATGGTCGCAAAATGACGGAGAAGTCGTTATTAAAAAACCGGCTCAACTTCCGAAATACAATACGGTTGTCTTTGCCATTCAGTAATCGGTATGAAAATCATTGATGCTCACGCCCACCTCTGGCTTCGGCAGGATACGGAGGTGAACGGAATGAAGATACAGACACTCGACAACGGGCGTTCGCTATTCATGGGCGAAGTGCGGCAAATGGTGCCGCCGTTCATCACCGACGGGCGCAACACGGCTGAAATCTTCCTTTCCAACATGGATTATGCGCAGGTGTCGGCTGCGGTCATCACGCAGGAATACATTGACGGCTTGCAAAACGACTATCTGTTGGAGGTGCAGCGCAAGTATCCCAACCGCTTCTTCTGTTGCGGCATGGTTGACGCTCGCCGTCCCGGTTATTTCAAACACGCAGAAGAGTTGATACGACAGGGATTTGCATCCATCAAACTGCCGGCGCCAAGGCTCATCCTGCCCGACCGGCGGGTGTATCTCACCGGCGACGAGATGATGCAGATGTTTCACCTGATGGAACAGCACGATATTCTCTTTTCGGTGGAATTGGCTGACGGCGCCGAACAAGTGCCCGAAATGGAAGAAATCATCGCCGAATGTCCCCGCTTGCGAGTGGCTATCGGGCATTTCGGCATGGTGACACGCGCCGGTTGGCAGGAACAAATCAAGTTAGCCCGCCACCCCAATGTGATGATTGAGTCGGGAGGCATCACATGGCTGTTCAATGATGAGTTCTACCCCTTCACAGGCGCAGTGTGGGCAATCAAGGAAGCGGCATCGCTTGCAGGCATGGAAAAACTGATGTGGGGGTCTGATTATCCCCGCACCATTACTGCCATTACGTACCGTATGTCTTATGATTTCATCGTCAAGAGCAACTTGTTGACGGATGAAGAAAAGTCGCTGTTTCTGGGCGAAAATGCAAAACGCTTTTACGGTTTTACCGATTTGGAGGAATTGCCCTACATTAAAAATATGTCGGAATAACGATTAGATGCAATATTCGGCAACGTTGATAATGCCGGCTCGCAAAGCATATTTAATAGCCTCGTGAACATTGTTAACACCCAATTTGCGGAAAATATTTTTGCGGTGTGCGTTCACGGTATGAAAACTCAGATTTTTGTCGTAGGCTATCTCTTTCGTGGTTTTCCCCAAGGCTATCTGGTAGATAATTTCTTTTTCTGCCGGCGTCAAAACGTCGGGAATAGTCACAGGAATTTTCTCGGCATTGATTTGACGCGCAAATTCGCACAGATATTCTTTGTCCTTGATGGTACATTCCAATGCTGTAAGGATTTCCGCCCGCGAATTGCCCTTCATCACGATATTGAACGAATGGTCGGAAAATATCAACTGCCGGAGCATCGTTTCTGCCAATTCATCGGAAAACAAGAGCCATGACGAACGGTTGTGACCGCCTTTGATATTGATGATTTCGTGAACGTCGGAAAAATCGAACAGCGTGTAATCCAGCACCACCGAGGCATTCGGATACTTTTTCAACGTCGCCAGCAATTCTTTCCGGTTGGAAACCGGAGTAATTACATCGGTCAGCCCCGATTGCTGCAACAAAGACAAAAGCCCTTCTCTGGTAATGTCCTGATTGTCCGCCAAAATCAATGCTCGCGTATTCATTGCTTGATTGTTTCGTTCATACTACCGGTACGGTATCCTTGCAAATCGACCGTCACGTATGCAAATCCTGCTTTCTTGATACCTGCAATCACCTGTTGGCGGACTTGCGGAAGCAACAATCCTGCTAAATCATCGGCAACGACTTCTATCCGCGCCACTTTGCCATGATGCCTGACTCGTGCCTGCTTAAATCCAAGGTCTATCAGCAATTGCTCGGAAGCATCCACAGCGTCTAATTTTTCGCGCGTAATTTCTTCCCCGTAGGGAATCCGCGACGCCAGACAAGCAAACGATGGCTTGTCCCACGTGGGCAATCCCATTTCCTTGGACAGCAGCCTGATATCCGCTTTGGTCAAACCGGCTTCACGCAAGGGACTCAACACGTGCAATTCCTTGGTCGCCTGCAATCCGGGACGATAATCGCTCACGTCATCCGCATTGGAACCTTCTGCCAAATATTGAATCTGCTGCTCTTCAATGCTCTTGTTGAAAACGCCAAACAGGTTGCTCTTGCAGAGATAGCAACGGTTAAGCGGATTTTTGGCGAAACCTTTAATGTCCAATTCATCCACCGAATGGGTAATTTGCCGGATGCCATGCTTTTTGGCAAATTCAATCGCCTCATTCGACTCTCTGTCAGGATAAAAAGCAGACAATGCCGTCAATGCCAACACCTTATCACCCAATTCCTGATGAGCGACATACAACAAAAAGGTAGAATCCACACCGCCTGAAAATGCGACGGCAAGGCTATCCAACTGATTGATGCCGGCTTTTAACCGTTCCAATTTACTGTGGGCGTCGTTTCCCGCATTCATATCAATTTTCGTTTATGGTGATTTTCAGTATTTTGTCACCTTGACGAATGTCGTCTATCACTTCCAAACCTTCCGTCACTTTGCCAAAAACAGTATGAACCCCGTCTAAATGCGCCGTATTCTTCCTGCTGTGGCAGATGAAAAACTGCGAACCGCCTGTATCCTTCCCCGCATGAGCCATCGAAAGCACGCCGCGGTCGTGATACTGGTTGCCGCCCTTTGTTTCGCAAGGAATGGTATATCCGGGACCGCCGCACCCATTGCCCACAGGACACCCGCCCTGAATCACAAAATCCGGAATTACCCGATGAAATGTCAAGCCATCGTAAAACCCTTTTTTGGATAATTTTACAAAATTGGCTACTGTCCCCGGAGCGTCTTTTTCAAAGAACTCAACTGTCATATTACCTTTAACGGTTTGAATATCTGCTGTCATAATACTTATTTTATTTTGCAAAGGTAGGATTTTATATCAGATAGATGAAATTTTTTCTACTTTTGTGAAAATCTTTCAATGCGTGGAATATTGATAAGCAGTCAAAAACACTCAAAACGACGGGATAAATTTTATACCATATTATTAATGGTACAAATTGGCAGTTTATCCATCTTCGGACAGGATGCGGTTCATTCGCAGTTTATGTTCGATGATTTGTCCGTTAATCCGGGGCATACCGGCATCAACGATTATCACAAGGTCACGGTTGGTTTTCGCGACCAGTGGCCCGGCTTGAAAAACGCATTTATCTCTTACTTTGCCTCTTACGACCAAAAAATCCCCGACATCAATAGCGGCGTCGGCATTCAGGTGTTCAGAGATATATCCGGCGGGCGCTATTCCCGTACTTCTGCCGAATTATTTTACAGTTATCAGTTCAAATTGAACCACCATCTTACGCTGTCGCCCGGATTGCAGGCAGCCGTTGTGCAACGAGCCATCCGCGCATCAGACCTCACCCTGCCCGATGACAATCCTTACTCAGGTTACGCCTCTTCGGAAATTTTATCCGACCGTTCCTCTATTTTCCCCGATTTCGGCTGTGGGATAGTCGCCACATTATCCGACCGTTACAGCGCCGGAATCGCAGCCCATCACCTGAACGCACCGGTCGAAACCCTTTCGGACATTAATCAAAAACGAACGCCGTTCAGCCTGAGTGCGCACTTCATTTCTTATTTCCCGTTGCGATTCGGCAAATTTGACGACGAAAAAATAATTCTTTCCCCCGGATTTTATTTTAAACAACAGCAGTATCAAAATATTTTTTCAGTAGGGCTAAATATTGCATACAACCCGTTTTTTGTGGGTATCTGGTCGCGCTCGTCATCAAAAATTACACCTCAATCTGTAATTTTTTTAGCCGGAGTGGAACAAAATTCGTTCCGTATCGTATATAGTTATGACAGTAAAATTTTTTATGCCGATTTTGCGGGCACAGGCGCTCACGAAATCACTTTGGTGTGGAAAATTATACCAAAGAAAAAAATGAAGACAATAAAATGTTCAAAATATAGTTTATAATTTGACAAAAAGTTTTTTTAATAAAAAAAATAATAATATCTTTGAGCCGAAAATTAAATATGTTTACGATGACTTATAGACTTTCACTTATTGTATTGGCTTTATTGACAGTACTTTGCGCACCTTCGTGCGGCTTGTTTAAGAGCAAACAGCAGTCACCAACAACGGGGTGGAATTACAATGACCCCGATAATGGTGGGTATGAAGTAAAAAACGTACCCGAACAGGAAACCGGTCCGGGCTTAGTGTTTATTGAAGGTGGTGCCTTCACGATGGGACGCATTGCGCAAGACGTAATGTACGACTGGAACAATACGCCGCGTCGAGTTACAGTTGAATCCTTCTATATGGATGAAACCGAAGTTGCTAACGTGGATTACAAGGAATATCTGCACTGGATACGCCGTGTGTTTGTTTCATATCCCGAGGTTTACCGTAAAGCCGTGCCCGACACCTTGGTGTGGCGAAGCAAATTGGCTTACAACGAACCTTTGGTGGAAACCTATCTGCGTCACCCTTCCTACAACTCTTATCCTGTGGTAGGCGTCAGTTGGTTGCAAGCCAACGATTACAGCAGTTGGAGAACCGACCGCGTTAACGAACGCATCATGATTCGTGAAGGTATTCTCGATAATGATCCCAACCAAAAGGATGAGAATAACTTTAATACCGATGCCTATTTAGCCGGACAGTATGAAGGCATTGTAAAACAGAATCTGCCGAGTATGGATCCCAATCAGGAAGAACGCCGCGTGATGATGGAAGACGGAATACTGCTTCCAAAGTATCGCTTGGCTACCGAAGCAGAATGGGAATATGCTGCTCTTGCATTAATCGGCAACTCTTTCGATGAAAGAATTTACGAAAGGAAATTTTATCCTTGGAACGGGGATATTT
Organism: Bacteroidales bacterium; assembly: GCA_031260845.1. Lineage (GTDB taxonomy): Bacteria > Bacteroidota > Bacteroidia > Bacteroidales > UBA4181 > JAIRLS01. The sequence goes on along the minus strand of JAISKR010000107.1, from coordinate 4,416 downwards.
TCCGCAACTACGATAAAAAATATCGCGGCGTCATGGTGGCTAACTTCAAACGTGGTCGTGGTGATATGATGGGTGTGGCTGGCGCATTGAACGACGCCGGTAGCAGCACTTTGCCTGTAACTTCCTTCTGGCCCAATGATTACGGGCTGTATTGTATGGCAGGTAATGTCAACGAATGGGTGTTGGACGTTTATCGACCCATGTCTTTTGAAGACGTCGAAGATTTCAATCCTTATCGTGGTAACGAATTTAAAGTGAAGGCAACAGAAGAAGACGGTTCGCTTTCTCAGAAAGACAGTTTGGGACGTATGAAATATGTTCCTATTTCAACGGAAGCCGCTTTGGCTCAACGCCGCCAATTCACCAAGGCCGATTACCGCAACTACGAAGACGGTGATCCGGGTTCAACGCTGGACTTTCTTAACGAAGAACTGAAAGATGCGGGTAGCGAGAAAATGTACGACCCGACACAATCGCTTGTCAATGACCATGTACGTGTGTATAAAGGCGGTTCGTGGAATGACCTTCCCTATTGGTTGTCACCGGGGACAAGACGCTTCCTTGCTGAAGATCAGTCGAGAAACGATATTGGTTTCCGTTGCGCAATGATAAGAGTCGGCGCTCAGTCAAAACGACACACGACACCAACAAAAGCAGGACGATAAAATTTTAAAAGGGGCTTTGCCCCTTTTTTTACGACCATGCAGATTGACCGGCTATATCAACTGTTCCTTCGTCACCCAAAGGTGACAACCGATTCGAGAGTAAAAACGAACGGCGATATGTTCTTTGCCTTGAAGGGAGAGCAGTTTGATGGGAACCTCTTTGCAGCAAAGGCTTTGGAAAACGGCGCAGGATATGCCGTAGTGGACAATCCCAAAGTGGCAGCAGACGACCGCTATATCTTGGTGGACAATGTGTTGACTGCTTTACAGGATTTAGCACGTTACCATCGGCAGCAGTTTACCATTCCTGTCATCGCTGTCACCGGCACCAATGGCAAAACGACTACCAAAGAATTGATAAAGAGTGTATTGTCCACACAAAATCAGGTGCTTGCCACAGCAGGCAATTTCAATAATCACATTGGCGTGCCGCTTACCTTGCTGAATATCAGTGTACACACACAAATTGCCATCATTGAAATGGGCGCTAACCACCGAAATGAAATTAAAACCCTCTGCAACATCGCTTTACCGACACACGGTCTTATCACCAATATCGGGAAAGCCCATTTGGAAGGTTTCGGTGGTGAAGAAGGCGTCAAATTAGCCAAAAAAGAACTCTACGATCATCTGGAACAGCACAATGGCGTCATTTTCTACAACGACGCCAATCCCATATTGAAGGGTATTCTGTCGGAAATGTCTGTCAAAAAAGTCGCCTATCAACGGCATTGCAAGGGACAGGTATTGTCGGCGGCGCCTTATTTACGAATGATGCTGAATATCAATGGTGTGGATGCCGATTTGCAAACTCAGATGGCAGGAGCGTATAATTTTGAGAATGTGTTGGCAGCCGCCTGTGTGGGCAATTTCTTTGAAATATCTCGTGAACGGATAGTGAGTGCGCTTGCCGCTTACTGTCCGCAAAACAACCGTTCGCAACTTGTACAAACCTTGCGAAACCGCTTGGTGCTTGATTATTATAATGCCAACCCATCCAGCATGAAGGCTTCACTCGAAAATTTTTTCGGGCAGTTTGCCGATAAAATGGTCATTCTGGGCGATATGTTTGAATTAGGCGATGCCGCACTACGCGAACATCAGGAAATTATACGTCTGCTTGCATCACATCCGGAGATAACGAGCGTGGTGGTAGGCAAAAATTTTGCACAAGCCGCAAAAATGTCCGGCATACTTGCCTTTGAGAACGTAGAAACCCTGAAAAACTGGCTGACGGCTAATCCACCCCATGCGAAATCCATTCTGGTAAAGGCTTCCAGAGGAATGAAATTAGAACAATTACAAGAATTGCTGTAATCCGTCTATAATTCCAAATCACAGTCATGCAACTCTTTCCACGGTAATCCGTGCAGGTTCAGTTGTTCCATAAACGGGTCGGGGTTAAACTGTTCCACATTAAATACGCCGGGCTTTTTCCACAGCCCTTTCATGAACATCATGGCGCCAATCATTGCCGGTACGCCGGTGGTGTAACTGACCGCCTGAGTGCCGGTTTCCTTGTATGCCGCCTCGTGGCTGCAATTGTTGTAAACATAATAACGGTGCTCTTTGCCGTTTTTGATGCCGCGAATCCGGCAGCCAATGGAAGTCCAACCCGTATAGTTGGCGCCAAGTTCGCCCGGATTGGGCAACACCGCTTTCAGAAACTGTATCGGCACGATTTCCATGCCCTGATATATCACAGGATCAATCCGTGCCATGCCAATATTCTGAATCACACGCAGATGCGTAAGGTATTCCTGTCCAAAAGTCATCCAGAAACGGGCACGTTGCAGGGTGGGAAAGTTTTTTACCAAGGATTCAAGTTCTTCATGGTAAATAAGATACGACTCTTTCGTTCCAATGTCAGGATAATTCAGCGCTTTGTGAATTTCGTGAGGCTCGGTGATTGTCCATTGCCCGTTTTCCCAATATTTTCCTTTCTGGGTAACCTCGCGAATGTTGATTTCGGGATTGAAATTGGTGGCAAAGGGATGACCGTGGTCGCCCGCATTGCAATCAACAATGTCTAAATAGCGAATTTCATCAAAATGATGCTTGGCGGCATAAGCCGTGAACACGCTGGTGACGCCCGGATCGAATCCGCAACCGAGAATAGCCGTCAAACCTGCATTTTTGAATTTTTCCTGATATGCCCATTGCCATTTGTAGTCGAATTTCGCTTCCTCTTTTGGCTCGTAATTGGCTGTATCCAAATAATTTATTCCCGCTTCAAGGCAGGCGTCCATGATGGTCAAGTCCTGATAGGGAAGCGCAACATTTACCACCAAATCCGGTTTGAAACTGCGGAATAATGCCACCAATTCAGGCACATTGTCGGCGTCAACCTGCGCTGTTTTAATTCTGTTGCCACCAATAGCGGCTGCAATGGCGTCACACTTCGATTTGGTGCGGCTTGCCAGCATTATTTCGCTGAAATCTTCGGTTACCGAAGCAATTTTGTGAGCCACAACGGTACCTACGCCGCCTGCCCCGATAATTAATACTTTACCCATTTTGAAAATTGTTAATGATGCAAATATAATTGATTTTTGAAGAGTATGCAACGATTTTCGTAATTTTGACAATGAAAAATGAAAAAATTCATCTACCTTTGCGCAAATCAATAAAATATAAATGGCGCTTCAATGTGGTATTGTAGGGCTTCCAAATGTTGGCAAGTCCACCCTTTTTAATTGTTTGTCGAATGCCAAGGCGCAGGCGGCAAATTTCCCGTTTTGTACTATCGAACCCAATATGGGCGTGATTACCGTTCCCGACGAACGATTGACAAAACTTGCAGAGATTGATAAACCGCCAAAGGTGATTCCTACAACGGTTGAGATAGTTGATATTGCCGGTTTGGTAAAAGGTGCAAGCAAAGGCGAAGGTTTGGGCAACAAGTTCCTTGCCAACATTCGCGAAACAGATGCTATCCTGCACGTGTTGCGCTGTTTCGACGACGACAATGTGACGCACGTGGACGGAAGCGTCAATCCGGTGCGCGACAAGGAAATCATCGATACGGAATTGCAGATGAAAGACCTCGAAACAATTGAGTCGCGCATCGGCAAGGTGCAAAAACAGGCGCAAACAGGAGGCGACAAAATCGCCAAACGAATGTACGAAATACTGTTGCAGTATCAGGAAGCCCTACGGCAGGGCAAATCGGCGCGGACAGTGCAACTTGACAATAAAGACGACCGCAAGATAGCACGGGATTTTTTCCTGCTCACCGACAAACCGGTGCTCTATGTGTGCAACGTTGACGAGGCTTCCGTGTTGAAAGGCAATCAATATGTGGATGCCGTTGCCGCCGCCGTCAAAGGCGAACAGGCAGGACTGTTGATGGTAGCCGCCAAAACAGAATCTGAAATTGCCGAATTTGAAACATTTGAAGAGCGCCAATTGTTCCTGACAGAAATGGGCTTGGAAGAATCGGGCGTGGCTCGACTGATAAAAGCCGCTTATGCTCTGCTCAATTTGGAAACCTATTTCACCACCGGAAAAGACGAATCACGGGCATGGACATACATCAAAGGCACCAAAGCGCCGCAAGCCGCCGGCATTATCCACACCGACTTCGAGAAAGGCTTTATCCGTGCGGAAGTCATTAAATACACCGACTACATTCATTACAATTCGGAGGCTGCCTGCCGCGACGCCGGCAAAATAGCCGTAGAAGGCAAGGATTACGTGGTGCAAGACGGCGATATCATGCACTTTCGGTTTAATGTATAATTAATGTATG
>JAISKR010000355.1 GCA_031260845.1 Bacteroidales bacterium | reverse complement strand
ACCGCTGCAAATTCGGGAAGCGAGCAAGCCTGACAATGCGCCAGCCATTCGCCGGTCATCTTGCCTTTGTCTTTCAAGGCATTCACAGCCGCATAGTCGATTGCCGGCACCGGCTGTATGTTCAGCACAATCACCGGTACGCCCAACTGCCGCACTACCGGCAACACAGTCGATGAAAGGGCATAAGTGGAAATGAACAGAAAAACGATTTGCACATCTTCTTTTTTGAAGAAAACGGCTGCTTCATGCGATTTTTCGGGACAATCCACCATCCCTGCGTTGGCGACCTCAGCGCCCAACGCTGTCATTTTTTCAGCAATAGCCTGCTGATAACCGTTCAAACGGTCGAGCAATCCGGCAAATTGCCCCCAATAAGTGTCTAATCCGACGCCGAAAATTCCTACTTTTACGTTCATTTTATCTATATTATTTGAGGTGCAAAAATAATGAAAATTTGTGTATCTCAAATTTTTCAGTTACGTTTGTACCTTATTCATGAATGTTTTTTACCACATACGAAATCTGTTGCTCCAACCAAACGTGCAGTGGGCAGCCATCGCTTCCGAAAACAAGGATATAAAAAGTGTTTTCCGCGGGTTTGTTTTTCCGTTGCTGCTGCTGATAGCCGTTTGTGTCCTGTTGGGGTCAATTTTATTTGCGTCGCGCATCGAATTTTCTGCCGTTTATGTAGTGAAAAGGATTGCGCTGCTGCTTTGTTCGCTGAGCGCAGGCTTGTATTTGTCCGCTTTCCTCATCAATACCACCATGATTCATCTCTGTCCACGCAATATGCGGGGCGTTTTTTCGCTCATGGCGTATTCATCCGGCATCGCCATGTTGCTGATTGCGATGGTGGAATTGGTGCCTTTCCCGTATTTAAAGGAATTGCTGGTGTTGGCATTTTATTCGATTTTTCTTTATGGATGCGGCATCCCTGCCATATTGGACATTCCGGCAGGTAAACGGGGCGCGTTTATAGTATTGTCGGTGGTGGTGGCTGCGGCAGGTTACGCCTTACCGTTTTTTCTGTTTGGCAAAATATTGAATGCAATTTAAATATTGAATGATTCATTGATATGAAGGCTTATCTTGATTTATTATCGCACGTAATGGCGAATGGTGTTGAAAAAAGCGACCGGACAGGCGTCGGCACGAGAAGTGTATTTGGCTATCAGATGCGTTTCGATTTGTCGAAAGGCTTTCCCCTGCTCACCACCAAGAAATTACACACGCGGTCTATTATCCACGAGTTGTTGTGGTTCCTGCAAGGCAGCACCAACATTGCCTATCTGCGGGACAACAAGGTTTCCATCTGGGACGAATGGGCTGACGCCCAAGGGGAATTAGGTCCTGTATATGGCTACCAGTGGCGTTCGTACCCCACGGCAGACGGTCGCCATATCGACCAGATAAGCGAGGTGTTGAAATCTATTCGCAACAATCCCGATTCGCGCCGCCATATTGTGTGTGCATGGAATGTCGGCGACATTGACAAGATGGCATTGCCGCCCTGTCATGTCCTGTTCCAGTTTTACGTTGCCAACGGAAAATTGTCTTGCCAGTTATACCAGCGCAGTTGCGACATTTTTCTCGGCGTGCCGTTCAATATCGCCTCTTATGCCTTGCTCACCGCCATGATAGCACAGGTAAGCGACCTGCAAGCGGGCGAATTTGTCCACACCCTCGGCGACGCCCACATTTACCTGAATCACCTCGAACAGGTAAAATTACAACTCACCCGCGAGCCGCGCCCCTTGCCGACACTCAAACTGAACCCTGCCATCAAGTCCCTTTTCGACTTCCGTTTTGATGATATTGCCATTGAAGGCTACAACCCTCATCCGCATATCAAAGGGGAAATAGCGGTGTGACCAACAGATGATACAGTTCATTTCGGATATAAAGAGCCGGTTATCGGGCGTCTATCAGGCGTCAGAATTGGATGGGATTGTACGCATTTTATTGTCCCATTATATGAATGTGTCGTTGCCGGAAGTATATCTTCACCCAAACCGTGTGCCGGATGCTGAAAAACAGGCTGCCTTATGGGCTGCGGTGGAAAAACTTCGGCGCCATTGCCCTGTGCAATATGTCATCGGTGAAACGGAATTTTACGGACTGAAATTCAAACTGACGAGCGACGTTCTGATTCCCCGACCGGAAACGGAAGAACTGACAGACCTGATTGTCAGTGACGTCCGCCGGACGCCACGGGATGCTGTTTTGAAGATATTGGATATAGGCACTGGAAGCGGTTGTATTGCTGTGTCCCTTGCTTCGGCGCTCGCTTTGTCCGAAGTCTGGGCGGTGGACATTTCGCAACAGGCATTGAAGGTAGCAGAACAAAATGCCGCGATGAACCGCGTAAACGTGCATTTCCGGTATGCCGACATCCTTTCCGAACAGGATGACTTTGCGCCCGACGAACTTTTTGACGTCATCGTGAGCAATCCGCCCTACGTGACGCAACAGGACAAAGCGGCGATGCAAGCCAATGTGCTCGACTATGAACCTCATCCGGCGCTGTTCCCCGAAGGCGATAATCCATTGGTGTTTTACGAGCGGATAGCCCTTTTCGGGAAAAAACATCTTCAACCCAAAGGACGCCTGTATCTTGAAATCAACGAATCCTTCCCCGACGAAACATCGGCAATCCTAA
>JAISKR010000350.1 GCA_031260845.1 Bacteroidales bacterium | reverse complement strand
GGCGTGTTGGAACTGAATGCCGACAAGACGATTGCAAAGGAAGATGCTGTCATCAACAAATTGACCTCTTTTCAAGGTACTTCCATTCGTGCGTCGAACGGTCAGGTTTATATTACCACCGGTGATGGCGCCAAAGGTACGCAAGGCGGCTTGTATATCTATGATGCAATCGGAAATACGTTGATTAACTTCGTTAAGGGGAAAGATCATGCACGTTCAGTGGATGTGGATGAAAGCGATATTTACCTAATGCAGGCAGAGGGAGCACGCATTACCCGCTACGATTTGAACGGCGACAATCCTGCACTCATCTATGACGTACCCGGCGAAGCGACTCAAGCAGAGGCAAAATCGGAACTTTTGGTTTGGAAAGATTATTTATTGGTGGCTGAAAATGAAAGCGGATTGCGTATGCTGAATAAAGTCACTGGCGAAGTGGTTGACCAATTGGACCGCCCCGGTGAAGATGAAAACAACCACGTCACCAACAGCATTGCTATCAACGACAGCAAAAAGAAAGACGCCGACGGAAAGGAGATTTCATCCAACCTGCTGCTGTTGGCAAATGGCACAAAAGGGATTTACTGGTACGACATCATGAAAGTGGACGATAAAGACCAGATTGTACTTTGCAGCGGCAACAGCATTATCCCGGGCGATGGTGGGTATTCAGCCAATTTTATCGCATCTACCGGCAACCTCGTCTTTTTGGCAGATGGCTTGGGCGGATTGAAGGTTTTGTACATCGGTTTTGCCGCCGGCTCTACGCCTCCGATTGTGGATAAACACGCTTGCGATGATTTTATACCGTTTCTGTTTGATATTGACAACGTTCAGGGATTGTTGCCCGAATCGCATAGCGTTTTCCGCAACACAGCCGACCCGATTGTCAAAACTTTATTTGCAACCGAAACTGCAAGCAGTATTTCCGATTATATTGAAATTTTGGAAGATACCGAACTGCATATCAGTTTCATGTGGGAAGGTGCAGGTTGGGTGAATGCACTCGGCTTTTTCGTTATCCCTGCAGAGTTCAGCACTTTATCGGGATACGATTATTACAATGCCCACGTCAAGAATGAATTATGCACCACCGAAGGCAGTGTGAATGTGTTAAAAAAAGATTACACTATTTTTCAGAAGATTAATATGGGCAGTGGATACGGAGATTTGGTTCCCAACACAACCTTTAAAATTGAAAACTATAATTCTTCCGACAAAAAGTTTAAAAAAGGCGACAGGGTAGTGCTGTTTATGGTGCCTAATGGTTGGAATGCGCAAAGCGCAAAAGTGAACGTGAAGTTTGACAACAAAGATAGCAGTCACCCTCAGATTTTCTTCATGGATAAGGAAATCAACCGTCAAACCAATGTGCCGTTCGGTGCAGGTTATCCCGCAGCATATAAAGGGATTTTGCACAATCTGTTCTATTCAACATCTTGCCACAATCTGGTAATGATTATTGAAGATACTGCTGGAGCGTCGGATTTGGACTACAATGACATTGTTTTCACCATTTCCGATGGTACGGATTTAACAAGTAATCTGGAACAACCCCGTTTTAAAGTGGGTTTGGACGGGGCAGGCGGATTGGTCATTACTGAATAAGCCTTACTCATTTTCTATAGAAAAGGATAAAAAGCAAAAAGCCGTCAATCGACGGCTTTTTGTTCTTTAGAAGTAAGCGGCTTTATGCCGTTTTCTTTTCGTAAGCCTCAATTTCCTTTCCGATGCTCAGTAGATAATCAATGTCGTCATATCCGTTGATAAGGCAGGTTTTCTTGTAGGTATTGATGTCGAAATGCTCTTTTTCGCCGGTAGTCATCAGGGTGATTTCCTGATTTTCGAGGTCAATGCGGATTTTGGTCTTCGCGTCGCGCTCTACTTCGGCGAAAATTTTTGCCAGAAAGCCGGCGCTTACCTGCACGGGCAACAACCCATTGTTGAGCGCATTGTTTTTGAAAATGTCCGCAAAAAAACTGGACACTACGGCGCGGAAGCCGTAACCGGCAATAGCCCAAGCGGCGTGTTCGCGACTGGAACCGCTGCCGAAATTTTTTCCGCCTATCAGCGCCTTTCCCGAATAGGTAGGATTGTTGAGAACGAAGGACGCAACAGGTTTATTTTCCTTGTCATAGCGCCAATCGCGAAACAGGTTGTCACCGAATCCTTCGCGGGTAGTCGCTTTCAGGAAACGGGCGGGAATAATTTGGTCGGTGTCCACATTCTCAACAGGCAATGGAACAACCGTGGTTTCTAAGGTGATAAACTTTTCTGCCATATTTTTCTTATCTTTAAGAATACAAATGAAGCGCAAAATTAATTAAAAATTACGAATTATGAATTATGAATTGCGAAATTCCTTGTAGATAAAGGTAAAATAGACGTTTTATGCAAATCTGTTAATCGAGTAGTTAAATTGCATAAAATGGTTATAATATATTGATATTAATCGAGTTATTTTTATGCAGATTTTGAATTAATTGTCAACTGTCCATTGTCAATTATTTAATTCCAAATTGTGTAGCGTAAAAGAAAACATGGATCCATGGGTGTAAATGCTTTCAGCCCATATTTTGCCCCCTAATTTAGTGACAAAATCTTTGCATAAAACCAA
>JAISKR010000128.1 GCA_031260845.1 Bacteroidales bacterium | reverse complement strand
GTATCGGGCGTCAGCGCACCTTCGGAAGTGCTAATCGCCAATACCTCTACTTCGCGGTTGCCAAGCAGCATACAAATGGTACGCAAGTCGTCTGCCGCGCCGTCTGTATCAATGATTACATGGAAACGGGCTTTCCCCGAATGTGCCTGTGCAAGAAAGTTGCACACCATCCATAAAAAAATAAAAAAAATCAGTTTACGCATTATTTTTAATTTTAAAAAATGGCTGCAAAGATAGTTATTTCAGCGAGATATTAATTCCGCCAAAAACGGTAATTCCGGGCATGGGAAAATCAAATCGCGTTTGATAGGTTTTGTCCGTAAGGTTTTCGCCTTTCACGAACACGTTTAACCACGTCAGCGGGCGATATGAAAGTTTGGCGTCCAACAAACCGTACGATACCGCGCTTTCCATATAGTCCACATTGTTGTGAAGGTCGTGAATGTAGCGGTAATTGGCGCTGACGCCCCATTTTTTCCAGCGATAGAACCCCGCCAGATACATTTGTTGTTCAGGCGAATACTCAATCGTTTTGTCCATTTTCAGGAACGAATAATTGCCATTGACGTGCAGGTTTTTCAACACATTATAATTGAATGAAAATTCGATACCGCTGTTTTTGAAATCGCCGGAATTGTATTTCGTTGGCGGATAACCGTTTGACCAGTCGGCAACAATTATATTGTCGCCTTTGGAAGTAAACCACGTCAATTCCGCCGACAGTCGCCCATCCAAGATGGCTTGCCCGAGGGAAACCTCAAAATTGACCATCTTTTCCGGTTTCAAGTCGGGATTATGCCCCGCCCAGCCTGCCAAATAGTACAAATCCTGAATATTGGGACTGCGGAATCCCTTTGAAACAGAGCCTTTCAGCACAGTATGCCGAAACGGACGATATGCAAGTCCCGCCTGCGGAATCCATTCACTGCCGAATTGCTCGTTATTTTCAAGCCGCACACCCGCGTTCAGGGTTAATTTTTCCAATAAAGTTTGCTGCATCACCACGTAACCCGCAATTTCATACAGCGTAGTGTCCGCCCAAACTCTGTCTGTCGTGGTGTTGTCTTTGAGCTTGTCCCAAGCACGACCGCCAAAGTTCTTGTAATCAACGCCCGCCGTAATCATGTTTCCCGCAAAGAGACGAAAAATCTGATACCAAGTAATGCCATAATTATGGTCGTTGGAACGAAAATGAAACGGGCTTGGCGTGCCGCCGGCGTTGTAGCCATCGTCAATTTTGTGGTCGCCAAAATTGTAGAAGACTTTGAACGCGCCGTTGGTTTTGTCGTAAGTATTTTCGACGGTCACAGACGCCACGCCTCTGAGTATGTTGGCGACATTGCCGAACAAAGGCGCAGACAACGAACCGGGGCTTTGCGTCTCGAATGCAGCGAGACTGACGTCGCCCCATGCCTGAAAATGCCCGGAAATTTGATAGCCCAACTTGACATATCCGTTGGTAATGTGGAATTTGGAATTGAGCCGGTCGCCATCCAACTGATTTTTGCGGTGTCCGTCTGTGCGGTCGTGGTTGATGGACAACAAACCGCTAAATTTCCCCTTCTTCAAACCGGCGCTAACCTGATATTTCTGCGTGTTGTACGAGCCGTACATCACGCGACCGTTGGCGTTCCAACCTTCCGCATCCTGCTTGCGCGTGATGATATTGATGACGCCGCCCATCGCATTTGAGCCGTAAAGGATAGAAGCCGGTCCGCGGATAACTTCTACTTTTTCCACATCCGAAGCCACATAAGCATCCGCCAGATGATGCCCCATCACGCCCATATATTGCGGATGCCCGTCGATAAGTACCAGCAATTCGTTGCCCACGCCTACGCCACGCAAGGTCATCGTGCCGGAGCCGCTGCTGCCGACGCCAAAACCGGCTACGCCGCGCTGCGTGACGAACATACCCGGAACGCGCCCTGACAATACAGGCAGCAACGCCGATTCGCTGCTCTCTTCAATCTGCTGCCGATTCACCACCGAGATGGTCATCGGCACATTGTTGCGGTTGGTTTGCGTACGCATACCGCTTATCACTACCTCGTCAATGCGATACAAGGTGGTATCCGCTTGAGCAGAAATATTTACCATAACGGCAAACAAGAAAACTAAACTACAAATTTGTTTTTTCATATTGATTCTATTTTAATTTATCATGTATTAACTCAATTATATAGTAACACGATTTTTAAAAATCGTGTTACCGTTTGGGCAAAAATAAAAATTTGTTTTTGCCTAAAACACAATTATTTCATTTTTAAATATTTAATGCAATTTATCATTTGATTATTTCTATTCATTCCATTCAAATCGTAACACGATTTTACAAAATCGTGTTACTACCTCAACAAAGATAAAGCGTATTTTTGTAGTTTTAAAAAATATATAAAATTTTAATATTTTTTAACGTTTTCCTTTACCAGAAAAATATTAATTTATAGAATTGTTGCATATTAAGAAATTATTTAAAAAAAGTGTAACTTTGTCACGCTAATGAAGTGACCACTATTGTGGTCATTTCATTTATTATAAATAAGATAGATAAAAATACATTATGGCACAGACGATAAAAGAATCCGCCTTGAAGTATCATTCTGAGGGCAAACCGGGGAAAATAGAAGTTGTCCCC
>JAISKR010000116.1 GCA_031260845.1 Bacteroidales bacterium | reverse complement strand
ACGGTATATTCCGATTCGTCGGCAAAACCTTCGAGGGTAAGATAATTCACGTATGACGACGCTTTTACCTGCCGCACCACGCCATTGATCAAACATTCGGCTTTGACATACGAAAGGTTTTGTCCTTCAGGCAATTGGTATGTTATTTTCACGGCGCCCGGAAGGCTCACCGATTCGATTTTGCTCACCTGCCCCGGAATGGTCGTATCGTCCGACACCGGAACTCTGTTGTTTTCTTCGCTGCATGAATAACAAAGTATCATACAGGCTGTCATCAAAATAAGATATTTTTTCATATTTTTAACTTTTAGTTTTTAGTTTTTAACTTTTAGTTTTTTTTTACCATCCCGGATTCTGATCCAAATTAGAATTTACAACCAGATCGGATTCTCTAATGGGCCAAAAATAGTCCTTCGTGGTGAATAGAGGTGTAAAAAGTGTCCTGACACGATAATAGGTCGCTGTTTCGGCTTGATCTACATCCCAACACTGTATCGGTTGATTGTGCCACATTTCTCTACCCCTTTTCCATCGCCTTATATCCCAGTAGCGATGTCCCTCGTTTGCCAACTCAATGAGCCGTTCCTGCTGGATGATATTCCTTAATCCATCCTTGGTGGTTGGCTTTGCATTGAATTGTGTACCGGCATATTTCGCCCAAGACGCTACAACGCCTTCCAAACCTGCCCTTTCCCTCACCAAGTCAATCCACCGGTGGGCGTCTTCATGGGAAGGACCATAAGCCTCATTTGCCGCTTCGGAAAAAAGCAGATAAAGATCAGCCAAACGAATCACGGGCCAGTTATAGTCAACTCTGTTAAATAGACTACCTGAGATAGTGTTTTTATGGTTGGCCAACTTCTTGGGAAAATATCCGGTAACCGAATGACTATATATATTCCTTTTACCGGCGAATTCATTAGATTTCGCTCGAATAAGCCACTGATTGTCAACATTGTAATTGCTGATACCGTAGAACAGGTTGCCATCGAACGAAAGATTGGCATAAAACCGAGGTTCGCGGTTAAAATGCAGTATTGCCGTCTGAAATCCAACCCCAATGTTATATTTAGAGTCTTCAGCGGCGGTTTTCACACTGTATCTATCGCGATATTTCCCGCTCAATTCCCATTCTTTATCTTCATTCATAGGGACCCCATGGTCAGTGTAAAACATTTCGGCGATTTTCAACGGAGGAGACAGTTCGACTGCAGCCACATAATTGCTGTTTACATGTGCTTGGGAAAGATTCGGTGTTGATATGGATTGCATTGTAGCACTGCTGTTCATGGAGTTATTCCACACCATCTCATCGTTGAGGTCATAGTTGCCTTCAGTCACGGCGGTACGAATACTCATCTGCGTGATCAATTCAGGCGGCAGGTTTTCGGTAAGACCCGGTTGGTAGTAGTGCAAGGCAAAGCCTGCCAGGTGACAGGTATCTATGGCGTTGCGGCACGCTAAAGCCGCTTTCTCCCATTTAACCGCGTCATACGTCTGATTGAAATACTGTACGCCGTCTTTGCGTTTGAAACCGGCATAATCCGTGTTTCCGTTGAATAAGGGACTGGCGGCTTCTACCAATACTTTCGCTTTTAGCGCCAATGCCATTGGTTGAGAAGCCCTTCCGTTTTCTGTGGCTTCATTCTGTATAATCAACGGGAGGTCAGGCGCTGCTTCATTGAGAAGACTGACGATGTAATCGAAACAGTCATCCACCGGATCCCTGTAAACCTGCACTTCTTCCACGTTCGCCGATACAGGCAGATTTTCTTTGATAAGCGGAATCGGACCATACATCCGTAACAGCCAATAATGATAGTAGGCTTTCAGAAATTTAACTTCGGCAATCCACCGTTTCTGATCGTACTCCTGCAAATCGGGTATATGAGTCTTCATCCTTTCGAGGAATGTATTACAATCGCGCAGTGCGGCGAACATGGGTTTGCCGCCTTTTAATCCATTCCAGTAATCTAAACAGGGGCTAACCACACCCTGGTTTCCCCGAGCGATCTCCTGAAAAGGAGTGTTATAAAAATAAAGGGCATATTGAGGATATGGAACCCAAAACTCATCTGATATCAGGAATGCCTGGGTCTTTACATCGGCATGAGTCGGCATATACGAATAACAGGTAAACAGGTATTTTTCTGCCATCGTGCGGTTGGCAAATGCTTTCTCGATGGTCGGAATATTGTCGGGAACAACGTCTAAATAATCGCTACATGCACTGAACATGCCTAACAAACCGACTAAAAAATATTTGATAATTTTATTTTTCATCTCTTTCAATTATTAAAATGACACATTAATTCCAATATTATATGATTTTTGAATGGGATATCCCAATCCATTGCCGCCCATTTCGACATCCCAAAGTTTGAATCTGCTGAAACAAAGTAAATTGGTTCCATTGAGATAAATGCGGGCGTTGCTCAGTCCTGTTTTTTTCAAGACCGGGTTAGGCAAGGTATATCCTATTTCTATGGACTTTAACCTTAGAAAATCGCCGTTGCGCATGAACCACGTGCTGCTCTGGGTATTGTTTGCTATTTCTGTGTTGCTCAACCGGGGCCACAGCGCATAAACGTCCTGGGTTTCTTCCGACCAGTGACTGTCGGCATACGCTTTGAGCAATTGCGTATTGTCCACAAATGGACTGGTGGCAGACGGATCAATCCAAAAACTTGAGCGGGCTGATCCCTGGAAGAAACATGAAAAATCAACGTTTTTATACCCTGTAGAAACGCCGAACCCGTAGATGATTTCGGGATCGGTTGGAAATCCGATGGGCACCTTGTCTTCGTCGGAAATCTTCCCGTCACCGTTTACATCGCTGTATTTAATGTCGCCTGCCATGTACTCTCCATACTGTTGTACCGGCGAGTTGGCTACTTCGGCTTCATCAATAAACAGGCGTTCGGCAATCAAACCCCATTGTTGCGAGAGGGGATGTCCCGTATGTTTCCGGTATTCCCGGGCATAGTTGGGTTCTTCATACACTAAAAATTCGCTGGTGGCAAAGGTGAAATTTGCACGCATCTTGATCCAGATGTCCTGTCCGATGGAGGTCGCGTAATCGATTGATCCGTCCACTCCCTGCGCCCTGGCTTCGCCCACGTTGGCTCTTTCAACACTTGGTAATCCCATGCTGGTGGGAATACTCGCCCTGTCCATCAATATATTGGTACGGTGTTCATAGAACCAGTCCGCTTCCATCGAAAACTTGCCGAACAGTCCGAGTTCAAACCCGAGATTGGTTTTCCGCGCTATTTCCCAGGTAATATTTTCATTGGCGCTTCGGGTAACCAGTACGCCGTTGAGTGTATAATAACTGCCCGGAATACCAAACCGTCCGGCGCGTGCGGAGCTGTTCATATTGACGTTTGAAAGATAAAAGAAACGGTCCTCATCTTTGCCTATGGCATCGTTCCCCACCAACCCGTGGGTGGCTCTGAATTTCAGATTCGAAACAGCATCAATGTTCCAAAAATCTTCTTTCGACACCGTCCATGCAACACCTGCCGACGGGAAAAAACCCCAACG
Organism: Bacteroidales bacterium; assembly: GCA_031260845.1. Taxonomy (GTDB): domain Bacteria; phylum Bacteroidota; class Bacteroidia; order Bacteroidales; family UBA4181; genus JAIRLS01. Next base: position 92 of record JAISKR010000116.1, on the reverse strand, counting down.
CTTCGATTCGTGGAACCGTTCGCTCCCGTTATATCCGAAATTAAACTCCCCGAAGTACTTACCCCTGTAAGAATAGGTAGCACGTCCCGACA
>JAISKR010000042.1 GCA_031260845.1 Bacteroidales bacterium | reverse complement strand
GTATTGGTACGTGACGCTTTTTGCAGCGGCAATGCTGTTTTTGTTGGTCAAACTGTATCATCAGCCGCGGCATTCGGGCAATACGGGCACCATCGGATGGTATTTGCTGCGTCACACTGCCTTTATGCTTGCCTTTGCGTTCTGTTTTGTGACGGGCGTGAGAGGCGGCGTCGGCAGTTTTGTGCGTCCCATCACCCTGAGCAATGCCAACAAGTATATGCAGCAGGCAAACGAGGCGTTTATCGTGCTCAACACCCCTTTTTGCGTTTACCGCACGATAGGCAAAAAAACTTTTGTCAATCCGCATTATTTTTCCACACGCGAAACGCTGAACGAGGCATTTACGCCCGTCATTCAGCCCCATCCATCCGGTGAATTTAAAAATATGAATGTGGTGATATTCATTTTGGAAAGTTTCTCGAAAGAATATATCGGCGAACTGAACAAGGATTTGGATAACGGTGATTACAAGGGATATACGCCGTTTTTGGATTCGCTCATCCGGCAGGGACTGACATTTGAATACACCTTTGCCAACGGGTTTAAGTCGATTGATGCGATGCCGTCTGTGCTGTCGAGTATTCCGGCATTCTACGAACCGTATTTTCTCACTTCCTATTCGACCAACAAAGTGTCGGGCATAGCGGGCGAATTGGACAAGAAAGGTTACTACACCGCTTTCTTTCACGGGGCGCCCAACGGTTCGATGGGTTTTCAGTCATTTGCCAACGTGTCCGGCTATCAGGATTATTTCGGAATGACGGAATACGACAATCCTGCCGATTTTGACGGTACATGGGCTATCTGGGACGAAGAATTTTTCCAATTTTTCGCCGAAAAGATGAACGGATTTCAGCAACCGTTTATGACTACCTTGTTTTCCACCTCGTCGCATCATCCCTTTCGCGTTCCCAAAAAATATGCCGACCGTTTCAAAGACGAGTCATCATTGCCCCTGCACAAGTGCATCCGGTATTCCGATTTCGCATTGAAGCGTTTTTTTGAAACAGCATCCCGAATGCCGTGGTTTTCCAACACTTTGTTTGTGATTACCGCCGATCACACCAACCAGTTGACTCGCAGCGAATATCAAAACGCAGCAGGACGAAGCAAGGTGCCCATCGTGTTTTTCCGCCCGGGCGGGGAATTGCAAGGACGTATTCCGGCAATTGCCCAGCAAATAGACATTATGCCTACCGTGTTGAGTTATCTGAACTACGACCGTTCGTACCTTGCGTTTGGGCATGATTTGCTCGACAGTACTGCGGTATGCCACGCTATGATGTACCCCAAACCTGTGTTTCAGTATTTTGAAGGGACATATATGTATCAGTTTGATGAAGAAAAATTCATTGCCATTTACGATTTTGTGAACGACATACAACTGAAAAACAATCTGATTAACGATATATCGGTGCCAGCCGACGTGGAAAGGAAGGTGAAATCGCGCATACAACAGTACATTGAACGCATGATTGACAACCGGCTGACGGTTGACGAATAGGTTATTTTCCTATACAGAAATTTTTGAAAATATTATCCAGCACCTCTTCGGAATGGATTTGTTGCCCTGTGATGTTTCCCAGATGGGTGATGCAGCAGCGGATGTCCTGCGCGAGCAAATCGCCCGGTATGCCGTCGTTTAGCGATAGCATCACGCGACGAATGGCTGCCAAGGCGTGACTTAGTTCTTCGTAATGCCGCATATTGCTTACAATGACGTCGTTCTCGCCCACCTGCGGAATACAGGCAAGCAGTTTCTCTTCCAACAGGGATATACCAGTCCCTGATTTCGCCGATATGGCGATGGCGTCGAACTTGGCGGCGGTATAAAACGCCTGTTTTGCAGCCAGGGCGTTCGGCGAAAGCAAATCCGCCTTGTTCAGCACCACTATCAAGTGTTGATTGTCCCGTATTTTCAGGTTTTCTGCCGGCGGTTCGTTGTTCAGGTCAACAAGGCGAAGGATGATGGTTGCCTGTTCCATCTTGCGAAAAGTGCGCTCGATGCCGAGTTGCTCGATGCGGTCGGAAGTGCTGCGGATGCCGGCGGTGTCGATAAAGCGGAAGAGCATCCCGCCGATGAGTATGGTGTCCTCGATGCTGTCGCGGGTGGTGCCGTGCACGTCTGACACGATGGCTTTGTCTTCCCGCAGCAGGCGGTTGAGCAGGGTGGACTTGCCGGTGTTGGTTTCCCCCACTATTGCCACAGGAATGCCGTTTTTGATGGCGTTGCCGGTAGCAAACGAGTCGGTCAGGCGGCTGATGGCGCTTTCTAATTGGGCTGCCAGCGCTGTAAGTTGCGTTCTGTCGGCAAATTCCACATCTTCCTCGCTGAAATCGAGTTCAAGTTCCACTAAAGTGGCGAAATGCAGCAAGCGGTCGCGCAGTTCGGCAAGCATATTGCTGAAATCGCCCCGCATCTGGCGTATAGCGATATTGTGCGCCGCTGCCGACGACGAGGCGATGAGGTCGCCAACCGCTTCGGCGCGGCACAAATCCATTTTCCCGTTGAGATAGGCGCGTTGCGTGAACTCACCGGCGGCAGCCATCCGGCAACCGTTTGCCAACAAGAGTTTCAGTATTTCCTGCTGAATGAAAAGCGAGCCGTGGCAGGCAATCTCAACCGTATCTTCGCCGGTGTAGGAATGGGGCGCATGAAACACAGTGACCAAAACCTCGTCAATCACTTTCATGCCGCCTTCCGGCGTGTGGCTGCCTATTTTCCCGAAACTGACGGTGTGCGACGGCTGCCGGCTCAATGTTCCCTTTGTGCCGGTGAACACGCGGTCGCAAACGGCAACGGCGTCACTGCCCGACACACGGATGACGGCTATCCCGCCTTGTCCGGCAGGGGTGGAAACAGCGCAAATAGTGGATGATGAAAGCATTTTTCTTGATTGATTCTAATGTGCAAAAATAATCATTTAGCATCAATACCACAACCTACGAAATGTTCATATATCTACGAAATATGCGTAGATTAGCAATATAAATAGATGTATTATAATAATATACAAAATTATTGCCTGTTGTTCAAAAAAAATAATTTTTAAATTGCTTCTATAAATTTGTTCAAAAAATTTCGTATCTTTGGGCTTCATTAAACCGGTAAAAATAAGCATAACAGACTGTATATTAAAAATGAAAGGAATATTGATTATCTTGGCGCTTTGCACTACGCTGTCTGTACTTGCGCAGGAGCCTGACCGCGCCGGGGCTGAAAACCCGGACAGCCTGCTGATAGCCGCCACCCGAAAGCAAATGACGGATTTGGTTTGGGCAGGACGCTTCGATTCGGTGATGGTGATTCAGGAAAATTTTGAGCGAAACCATCCCCAATTGAACATTGTAGCCTCGCCCGAACGGTTGTTGCTCTATTTTTGGTCGGAGAGATACGATGACATCTTCCGTTTTTTGCAGCAGACCGGTGAGAATGCTGTCCCCGTTTATGGCGACGAGGCGTTGTGGAACGTGCTTTTGTACAAAACATCCGGACACATCAACGATTTGTACGATTGGATTGACCAGACGGCACTCTATGACGACGATATACAGTTTCTTCGCGACCTGTTGGCTGATTTGACCAAAGAAGATGAACACGCCACGCTGCAAGCCACTGATAAAACCGTAGCCACATACAAGGAAGCCATATCGGCGCCGGAAACAGACAATAAAACCACATCTTCCGAACGTGAATTTGGCTTCGGCTTAGGGTTGGAATTTGGAACTATCTCTTTTTCGGGGGACATCAACCGCTATCTTCAACCTAAACTGTATGGCTCATTAAATTTCGACTTGATGGTGAATCGCTGGGATGGGGCTTTCCTTGTGCAATTCGCCAGCGCCCATCTCAAACGCGATATACCGCTGAAAGACGGCGATAATACTTACTGGAAAAAAGGCGCCACAGCCGATTTCATCAATGTGGGACTCGCCCTTGGGTATTCTGTCGTCAAAAACAACTGGTTCAGGCTTACGCCATACGCCGGTTTGATGGTGAACACCATCAGTCCGACGGAAACCGCTATCGAAAATGACGCGAATCTGAAAAAAGCCAATATCGTAACATTTGGACAGTGTTACGGCGTCACTTCACAAATCAGAATCCGCCGCTTTTGGGATATGAATGCCAATATGATGCTTACTGCCCGCTTCCAATACGTGCCCGACGCTTATGACCGTTCCGGAGTCCGCTATCAGGGCGACTTCTGGTCGTTAATGTTTGGATTGTCTTTCTGCGGATTTTTCTCATATTGAATCTCATATTAAAGTATTATGTCATCGTTCACCCACCTTCATGTTCACACTCAGTATTCCACGCTCGACGGCGCTTCGCAAATCCCCGCTTTGGTGGACAAAGCCATCGCCGACGGGATGACTGCCGTTGCCATCACCGACCACGGCAATATGTATGGGGTGAAAGAGTTTTTCAATTACATCAAAAAGAAAAATGAGAAAGTGGAAGATGAAACGAAGCGATTCAAACCCATCATCGGCTGCGAGGTGTATATGTCGCCTGCAAGCCGCTTCGAGAAAATGAAATATGCCGACAAGCCCAGTCGTTATCACCTTATCCTTTTGGCGAAGAACAAGACAGGCTATCGGAACCTTGCCAAATTAGTCTCGCTCGGTTTTACGGAAGGTTTCTACGGGAAACCGCGCATCGACCGCGAACTGTTGGAAAAATATCGCGAAGGCTTGATTGTTACTTCGGCTTGTATCGCCGGCGAAATTCCGCGTAAAATTGCAGCCGGAAACATTCCCGCTGCCGAGGAAACGATACTGTGGTTTAAAACGCTTTTTGCCGATGATTTTTACATTGAGTTGCAGCGACACAAAACCAACAAGCCCGGAGGGATGAAAGACGTGTTTGAGAAACAGCAAAAGGTAAATCCGGTACTTGTTGATTTGGCTAAAAAGCATGGAATAAAGTGCATAGCATCCAACGACGTGCATTTTGTCAACGAATCGGAAGCCGACGCGCATGAACGCTTGCTTTGCATCAGCACCGGCGCCAAGTTGACAGACGAAAAACGTATGCGTTACACCAAGCAGGAATGGTTTAAAACACAGGCAGAAATGAACGCTATTTTTGCCGATATGCCCGAAGTGCTGAGCAATACCAACGAAATTGCAGACAAGGTAGAGTATTACGACATCGACCACAAGCCGATTATGCCTAATTTCCCCTTGCCGGAAGGTTTTACCAACGACGATGATTATCTGCGCTACCTGACCAACGAAGGCGCCAAAAAACGCTACCCGAATATCGATTCTGCCACACAGGAACGAATTGATTTTGAGTTGGAAGTGATTAAAAACATGGGCTTTCCCGGATATTTCCTGATTGTTCAGGACTTTATAGCCGCTGCCCGAAATATGGGCGTGTCGGTAGGTCCGGGGCGTGGCTCGGCTGCCGGTTCTGTGGTGGCGTACTGCCTGCGGATTACCGACATAGATCCGCTCAAATACGATCTGCTGTTTGAACGTTTCCTCAACCCCGACCGTATATCCCTGCCCGATATTGACATCGACTTTGATGATGACGGACGTGGAAAAGTGTTGCAATGGGTAAGCGAGAAATACGGACGCAACTGCGTGGCGGGCATTGTTACCTTCGGAACCATGGCTGCCAAGTCGGCTATCAAAGACGTGGCGCGGGTGGAAGACCTTTCACTGAACGAATCGAACCGGCTCAGTAAACTGATTGACGAGATTCCACGGGATAAAAAGGTCAACATCAAGACCGCCATAGAAACGGTGCCGGCAATGAGGGAAGCGCTGAACAGTGATGATCCACTGATAGCCGAAACCATCAAATACGCCCAAATGCTCGAAGGCACCGTGCGCCAAACGGGAGTGCACGCCTGCGGAACCGTTATCGGACACGACGACCTGAGCAACTACATCCCCATCAGCGCCACCTACGACAAGGATGGAAATGTTGACCAGTTGGTGGCTCAATACGAAGGCGCGTTTATTGAGGAAGTAGGGATGATTAAGATGGACTTCCTCGGTTTGAAAACCCTTAGTATCATCACCGAGGCGCTCTCGAACATCAAACTGCGAAACGGCATTGACATTGACATCGACACTATTCCCATTGACGATGCGCCCACCTACGAACTTTACAGCAAGGGCGAAACAACAGGCACGTTCCAGTTCGAGTCCGACGGTATGAAAAAATACCTGCGCGAACTCAAACCCACCAAGTTTGAAGACCTCATAGCGATGAACGCCTTGTATCGACCGGGTCCTATGGATTATATCCCCGACTTTATCGACCGTAAATCAGGACGTAAGCCTATTGTTTACGACATTCCGATAATGGAAGAACGCCTGAAAGATACCTACGGCATCACAGTATATCAGGAACAGGTGATGCTTCTGAGCCGCGACCTTGCAGGGTTTACCCGCGGTCAAAGCGACGAGTTGCGTAAGGCGATGGGTAAGAAAATAATAGAAAAATTGGTTAAACTTAAACCCAAGTTTTTAGATGGCTGCAAAGCCAACGGGTACGACGAGAAGATTGTTGAAAAGATATGGGCAGACTGGGAAAAATTTGCGTCTTACGCCTTCAATAAATCGCACGCCACCTGCTACTCATGGGTGGCATACCAGACGGCTTACCTCAAAGCCAATTATCCGCCGGAATACATGGCTGCCGTGCTGAGCCGAAGTATCTCAAACATTACGGACATTACCAAATTCATGGACGAATGTCGCCGCATGGGCATCGAGGTGCTGGGACCTGACGTCAACGAAAGTAATAATACCTTCACCGTCAACAAACAAGGCAATATCCGCTTCGGATTAGGCGCCATCAAGGGCGTAGGCAGCAACGCAGTGGCGGGTATCGTGGAAGAACGCAACAAAACGCCGTTCAAAGACGTTTTTGATTTTGTAGAACGGGTTAATTTGCAGGCGTGTAACAAAAAGACACTGGAAGCCTTGGCACAGGCAGGAGCATTCGACAATTTGCCGGGCGTCAAGCGCGAACATTTTTTCGCCGACACCAATCCGGGCGAAACCTTCACCGACGTGTTGCTGCGGTTTGGCAACAAAATGCAAACGAGCAAGGAGATGATGCAAAATTCGCTGTTTGGCGGCAGCAATGCCATTGCCATCACCCGCCCCGAAATCCCGAAAACGGAAGATTGGAGCATTTTGGAAAAACTCAACCGCGAAAAAGACCTTATCGGAATATACCTCTCTGCGCATCCGTTAGACCCTTTCCGGTTGGAAATGGAGCAGTGGACAAATATGCAACTGGTGGAACTGCAAGATATAAACCGTTTGGAAGGGAGAGAGTTTTCCATTGCAGGATTGGTAACCGCCGCCAAAGACGCCATCGGCAAAACGGGAAAGCCATGGGGCGCACTGACGCTGGAAGATTTCAGCGGCTCTTACGAATTTCGGTTTTTCGGAAAAGACCACGACGCTTTTCATCAATACCTGCACGAAGGCTATCCGCTGTTCATCAAAGGCAGCATACAGAAGAATTTTCGGCAGGAACTTGAACCCAAGATTACACGAATTTCATACCTCAGCAGTGTGAGGGAAGATTTGCTGAAAAGCGTGTCGCTCTTGCTGCCGTTGGAAAGCATTTCCGATGCATGGATGACGGATTTGAGTTCGCTCGTGGATGCTCACCAGGGAAAAACAAAACTCAAATTCAGAATATTCGACAAGGAAAGCAACCAACAGGTAGAACTGTTCTCGCGCAAGCAACGGATTGACCTGAACAACGACTTGGTGACCGACTTGGAAAAATTAGGCGTCGAGTTTAAACTGAATTAATATTGTTATACGGTTGTTATAGGTTGTTATAAATTGTGATAAATTGTGATTCAATAGCGATTCAGTTGTGATACATTGTATTTTTAGATTTCACGGGGGGGACAATTTTCTATTGATATTCATTTCCTACGGAAAATTGTCGCCCCTCGATTTTTTCTGAAACGCCGGATTGACAGCCGTTTTCAACTGTGCTGTACTATAGGCACATTACGCCCAACAGGGGGTCATTTCATTACATATTCTCTACCTTCTTGGTCGAATAATGTATTGGGCGTTAAAAATGAAAATCTTATTGTGCTATTTTGATATGGCGAATGAACAAGGAATGTGATGATTGTACCCTCAATTTCGGTTATATGTTTTATTACTTCCAACGTACCAAAAGGCACATATTGTCCATCGCCAACAGAATACCATGTATTTTCAGAATTAACAAATTTCCATTTTAGGTTATCTTCCAATGATTGAAAGGTTCGGTTATTGATATATGCCCTAAAATCATACTCATTATTAATAATGACCTGTCTTGGGGTCGAACTGTTTGACGTTTTTTGTTCTGTTGATTCGACAGTACCGGATGTATTTACACCGTCATCTTCGATTTTCCATTGATAATTTGTACCGTCACAAACGACAGCAACCTCGTATTTAAAGATTTCTCCGTCTTCGTTGGTTGTTAAAATCCCTTTGTAATGATTTCCACCCTCATGCACTAAGATAAAATTTTGGATAGAAATATCCAACTCCTGATTTTGAAATTCTTCATTTATTGAAGATAAAACCTCCCTCCTAATTTGTTCTGTAGATACTGAACACGAGGAAAGAATGACACAAATCACTAAAACTATACTATAAATCTTTCCCATTTATTCCTCTTTGGGGGCATCGTTCACTTTGCTTTCACCGTTGTCAACAGTTTTCGTCTGGATATTACCATTGGTGTGTCCTATGTACATGGCTATAATAGCAGAATTTTTAGCAATGGTTGACAATGCCAAAAGTGCAGCGCCAAAGGTGAAGCAAAAGACCTCAGACCATCCATAGAATTGCGTGACAGCAATGGTTTCGCTCGTGTTCAGGTCATCAAACAAAGTAATGTTACTATACTCTAAAAATAGAAGTGCTACTAATCCCATTATACCAAGAGTAATAAAAGATTTACCAAAAAACCTGCACGTTTTTATTCCTCTATTGGAATAATTGATACCATTTGATACTTCTTTCTCCTCTGAGTTTAGCTTATTGTCTGTATTGTTGTTCCTAAATGCCGCTACCAATCCTATTACTAGTAGTAA
>JAISKR010000362.1 GCA_031260845.1 Bacteroidales bacterium | reverse complement strand
GGATGATTTTGTTATTCAAGACGATTAGTTCATCATCCCTTGGTCGCTGGAAGGTTTTTCGCCGGTACATAAACGCTTGGAAGAATTGGGTATTGAAGCAGAAAATGCTGAATTGCAGCGTATTCCTACCGAAACAAAACTTTTAGCCCCTGACGATGGTGTGAAAGTGATGAAAGTCATCGAAATGATAGAAGAAGATGACGACGTTCAGAACGTTTTTCACAACATGGAAGTGACCGACGAAATCATTGAAGCAATGGACAATTAATAATGATTAATTGTTAATTGCTTTCATGAATACCATTGACAAGGAATTAGCATATCCAACCATATTGTGTGTGTATTTACACAAATTCCGACACTGTTCTTTTTTTGTCCACCGGATTGGCATAGATGCCCAAGAAGATAGACGACAGCAAATCTTTGTCCTCAAAGGGTAAATTCAATGCGGCATGATAGCGTTGCATGAACAGTTCCTTGTCGGCTGCGGTGTACTGCGCGGCATATCGGTTGCTGCCCGAGCGCAGGTCGTGGGCAATGTAATTGTTGTTGCTCAACCGGTATTTGGCAAGAATCCTTCTGTCTATCAGACCGGCTACATTTTTGAAAAAGTCATTGGCGTTAGCCAGATTGGGAAAATTCAATTCTTCTTTCCGGATGGGTTCGCAAATAGTAATATCAACGTCGCCTTTGGGGTCTGTCAATCCTTGTATGAGGCTGATAAAATCCTCGCCCGCAGGTTTTTCGTATTTTCCTTCTTTTGTCTTTACGTATATTTCCTTTGTCTTTATCAAATCGCTGGGTTCTATCTGATAGGACACCACCATCGGCACGATATTCAACTCACTGGTGGATTGCACCACATCGGAAGTGCCGCTCATGTTGAACATTTTGATGATGCCTTGGTCGGTGGCGTCGTTACCGTCTTTGGTGCGCCCGTTTCGCTGGGCTATCCAAACGGACTCATGCCGTTGCGTGATGGTGTTCCTAATGTATTCCGACAAGTGCAGTGAATGTTTGTAAAAATCTTTCATGCTTGCGCCGCGCACCACGGTGAACATTTTGTTCGATTTGCCAATGTCGATAATCAACGGGGAAATCATCAGGTTGCTGCCAAAAGTGATTTCCGTGGTTCGCTGTCCGTTTTTGTACAAAATCTGCTGCAACAGCGCCGAATCAAGCATGACGTCGCGATGGCTCGACACAAAAAGATAGCCTTTGGTCGGGTCAATGTGCTGCAATCCGTCGCAGGTAAAGTTTCGGATAGAGTTTTTGATGACCTGCTCGTTCAGTTCAGACATCACTTTTGCCTGAAAATCATCCGTACAGGTAATCTCAGCCACCATTTGCCGCACGTCTTCCACCCTTCTGTCGGGAAAGACAAAGGCAGCCATTTTCTCAAAATGTTCGCTTTGAGCGATACGCTGCATAGCCGGGGCTATTTCTTCCTGTGTGTAAGGACAGAGGTCTGCAAATTCCTTTCCCATGATAATGTGATTTATGTTTAATTAATTATTTGTTATTAGTCCTTTTATCAATGAATTTAACCGGTTTACGGCTGATATCGGGAAAGTTGATTTTTCTGATTTCTTCTACGCCGGCGATTTCCACATCGGGCGCCACGCGGATATAGGCGCGGAAACGGTCTTTGACGTCTTTCAACACGTCAAATGCAGGCTGTTCGCGCAATCCGATTTTTACCAACACATGGTCATTGCCTGTTTCGTCATTGGACACTTCCATCACGTAATTGTCAATGTAGGGCGTGTTGTCCAGCACGTCGAAAATGGCAGGCGGGTAGAGGGTAGTGCCCTTGTACTTCACCATGTGGTTCATTCTGCCCACAATCGGGCTGATGCGCAGGGTAGTCCGTCCGCAGCGGCAGGGCGCATAGTGGAAGCGGGCGAGGTCGCCTGTTTTGAAACGCAGCAGCGGCATACCTTCCACGCCAAGAGTGGTGACGGTAAGTTCCCCTGTTTCGCCTTCCGCAACCGGATTGCCGTCGGCGCCAATCAATTCGCAGATAATCAGTTCGGGATGATGATGCCCGCCACATCCGTGCTCACATTCCGTAAAGGTGGTTGACATTTCGGTGGATGCGTAAGTCGAGTACAACTCAATGTTCCACTTGTCGCGAATGCTTTTGCCCAACAAGTTGAGCGAGAAATCCTGTTCGCGCAGGTTTTCGCCGATGCAAACCGCCTTTTTGACGCTCGAAGCGCGGTAATCAATGCCGTGTTCCTCTGCATATTTGATAATTCGCAAGATAAACGAAGGCACCACAATAATGGTGTTGGGGTGAATGCGCTGAATGGTGTCCCATTGAAGTTCGGGAATACCGTTGCCCACGCGGATAATGCCCGCGCCAAGTTTCCGAATACCCAGGAAATACGCCAATCCCGCCATGAATCGTTTGTCAATGGTGGTCATCAGTTGGAATATATCGCCCTGCTTGGCGCCGGCGCACTCGAAGGAAATTTTTTCGTTATATGCCAGCCGTTCAAGGTCGGCGTCCGTCATCGCGAAAGTAACAGGGTCGCCCAGCGTCCCCGAAGTGGTGATATAGTCAATGACTTTTTCGCGCGGAACGCATAAAAAATCGTTATTGTGCAACTGCAAAGCGTGTTTTTCCGTATAAGGAACAGATTGCAAGTCGGCAAAAGTCTTGATTTTCGACGTATCTATACGGTTTTCCTTGAACAGACGCTGATAATAGGGTGAAAACCGTGCCAAATAATCGATTGTTTCGGCAAGCCTTTTTTCCTGATAACGCTTGATAACGTCCAATGGTTGATATTCTATGTCAGGAATATTCATTATATTGATTGAGGTTTGATATTTTTTTGCAAAAGTAGATAAAATTTTTCAATTATTTTTTACTTTTGCAATATCGCCGACCGAAACATTCACTAACAAGTTACAGCCAAGTGTTTCTATTGCGACTGCCACCCGCTGTCCGCCTCTAAATTCGGTCAAAATGCCGATAGTGCCTTTCAAAGCGCCTTTTTTTATTCGCACTTGCTGACCTTCTGTTATCGAATGGTCAACTACCACCACGTCTTCGTAAGTGCCTGCTTCTATTTTGCGGATAATGTCCATCTCTTTTTCGCGCACCACCGCCGGATGGTCATCAAAATGGATAAACCCGACAATGCACTCTTCTTTTCTCGCGTCGTAAAGTTGACTTTCGACACTTTTAATGAATAAATACGACTTAAAAAGCGGCTCTATCACCTTCTTTTTTCTGTCCGACCATTGTTTGACAACGGTTGTACAGGGCAAATAAACCTCAAAACCTCTGTCGGCAAGAATTTCTTGGGCTTTTTTCTCGGCACGGGGCTTGGTATAAAGCACTCGCCATTGCGGGGTTTCCGTTTTTTTGTCGTTCATTCCAAATTATCGCTGTACGAGTTGCAATAAATTCCCTTCCGGGTCAAAAAAGTTGCGGATTCGCCCGCCGCCGGCAGCGCCAAACTCAGGTCCTTCCCAAATGACATG
>JAISKR010000298.1 GCA_031260845.1 Bacteroidales bacterium | reverse complement strand
ATCATCCTGAGTTACCGCGCCGTCTTTGCCGTCATCCTGCTTGGATTTACCCTTCACTGGATACCGCAGCAATGGAAAGAAAACATCCGCGGACGGTATATCCGCTCTTCCATACTAACTAAATCAGTATTAGCGATTATCTTGTTTTTCCTGATTTACCAAATGAAATCATCTGTTATACAGCCTTTTGTTTATTTCCAGTTTTAAAGACAGGTGATACGGTAGTGATACATGGTGATACGGTAGTGATACAGTTGTGATACGGTAGTGATACAATAGTGATTCTTTGTCCTTTTTGACTAAAACTGTTTCAGCGTAAATACTTTGGAAAAACGAAGATGCACCCCGAAACTGTAATCGGTTTCGCCGCGGTCTGTGTCTGTGTAGGTTTCCGCGTAAGCGCCGATGGAAATGCCTTTATACACTGTCTTGTCAAAGGCGAATTTTGCGGTCAGCATATTGCGCACCGGCAGTTGGCTGAGGGGGTCAAGGGGATTGTAGCGGTCGAAGGACGCAAAAAGCGGTTCGCCTTGAAAGGCGTAGAATTTTTCGGAATGCCAGTAGCCCACCATCAGTGCAAAAGGCGCTGCATCCAAGTGAATCACGGAATAGACGCCCTGCCCTTGCTCGTAAGGTCGCGAATCATGATTGCTGCTGTTGTCGTAGTATAAGGCGTCGTAAATGTCTATTGCCACGGATTGCAGCCATTTGCGGTTCAGCCGGTATCCGGTCGAAATGCCTGCGGCGGCGTTGGTCAGCATCATGCCCGGCTCGTTGCTTTGGTCAATCTGCCCGCCTTGATGGTGTATCAGCAACTGCACGGGGATATTGAGGAAAAACCGCTTGTCGGGTGCAAAAAGCCGCCCAACCACTGAGGCGCCGTAGGTCAACACTTCCGGAAAGTTGTCGTTGCGCTCGATATAGCGTTCCCAATTAATCCAAGTGTCTGCAAAAAGGCGGTCGCCATGCCATACAAACTGCAACCCGCTTTCCGGGCGGGCTGTGAAATGCTGTTCCCATTGGTACAAAGGCTCTATCAACCGATGGTTGAGGTCGCCGTGCAGATTGCCCAACACCATGCTGAACTTGGGGGTGAAGGCATATTGAAGCCGCAGAAAGGGTTGCAAAAGCGAAAAATCGTTGCGTCCTGCAAATTTGACCATGTATGCGCCCGCCTCTGCACGAAATTTGCCGGATGCCTGATAGGTCAGCGCAGGCAGCAATATCACGCCCGGATAGGTCTGTCCTGCGGCGACAGGACTGAAATATTCATTGTTTTTAAAGAGTCCGGTCATATCCGCTTTCAGCGACAAGCGGTTGCTGTCTGCCGTCACAATGGAAGGCGAGTCAAGCAGGGATTCGGGAAACCACTGTGCCGTTGCTTTTCCGGCTATTGCCAGCAGAATGCAGATAATATATGTATGTTTGGCGACGGGCATCAGTTAAAAATTCAAATCAACAGGTGGAAAGGCTTCGGTGGATACTTCGCCGGAAGCAAAGGCTTTACCTGTTACGGCGGTTTGCACCTTTACAAAGTCGATATATTGCAGGTTGGCAGGCGTGCCGTCCACCTGAATGGCGTCTTCTATCCAAAACAGCGTACCGTCTGTGTCTTCCCGGTCGGGATTGCCCGAACTGATATTGTCCACATATCCCCAACTGAAACAGGCGGATACCTCTATGATGCCGTCGAGCGAGGTGCCGGAAGCCAGACGGGTGCCGGTGAGCGTAAATTGGTCGCCGGCAACGAACATGGGATAATAATAAGGCTGCTGGTGATAGATAAGCCGGTCAATCGAGCCTGTTTGTCCGCGGTTGTCCGCCCACAGCACGTCGGCGTTGGCAGCCGCAGGTTTGAAATAGGTGATAGCGTGCCGTTGTTTGGTTTCGCTCTTGCCCGTTTCGCTGCCGCGCAGTTCATACCAAGTATCGTCGGGTTTCCCGTTGCCGTTGTCGTCCTGCATCACCCACACAACGCCGGGTTCGCACCAACTTGGAATGGGGTTGCCGCGAATTTGAAGGTCGGCTTTCCCTGCCACATTGCTGACGCTATGGTCGAAACCTGCGATAAAATATCCGCCGTAAGCGCCTGCATAGAAATAGTTTGTGCCCTTGTCCAACCATGCCTGCAAATCCTGCACGCCTTTTTCCATCGTTGTTCCGGTCGGGTAATTGATGAACTGCCCGGGGGCGGGGATATATTCCATGGCTGTGGCGGCGGCGGCTTTGTTGCCTGCCGTTTTTTCGCGAAAGAAAGCGCCTTCCGCATCGGTACATTCCACCTGCACCTCTGCTGTTGCCGACGTGGTTTGTTCGGTAACGCTAATCAGGAATGTGCCTTTCGCAGGTGGCGTAAAAGTGAGAAATTCCGTTGTGGCGCTTTGGGAAACGCCATCCACTGTCCATTGGAAGTTTTCGGGATGCTCAATGTGGCAGATAACAGGCGCCAGCACAAGGCTTTTGCCGAGCGGGACAGTCATTTTCCGCAGGGTGGCGGCATTGGCGGCGTTGCGATAGTGCCCGTCATCGAAATACAGTTCGGCAACCGGCGCCACCACCACCACGGTCATCGTTTTCTGGTCGGCGCCGCCTGTCGTGGTCAACTTCACGTTGAGCGCATAATTACCCGCCGCAGTTTGATTGAAAGTGTAGGTATCGGTATTTGAAACCAATTCGCCGTTCAGACGCCATTCGTAGGCGGGATTGTCGGCATTTTTCGCTTCGGCGGTCAGTATTTTGTCCGTGCCTGCGTAAATGATGACGGCAGAGGGCAACGAGAGGACAGGCTGTACCTTGTTGGCAACCGTCACCTTTATCTGCTTCTCGTCCTTTCCGTTGTCGGCGTCCACGCGGAAATTGATAAAATATTCGCCGATTTTGCTGCCGGTAAAAAGGCAGGTCAGCGTGGTGGAAATCACCTGACCGTCCACTGTCCACGAATACACCGGATGGGTGGCGTTTTCCACGATAGCGGTCAATGCGACGCTACCGCCCACCGACAAATTGACGTCC
The DNA here is from genome assembly GCA_031260845.1 of Bacteroidales bacterium. GTDB lineage: Bacteria > Bacteroidota > Bacteroidia > Bacteroidales > UBA4181 > JAIRLS01. Next base: position 1,915 of record JAISKR010000298.1, on the reverse strand, counting down.
CCTGTTTCCACCTGAATAACAGCCGTAGGCGCGACAGGCTCAGGCTCAGGTTTTTCGTCACCGCAAGCCCACAGCCCCGTCAGCAGAACGATTGACAGGCAAATTTTCGTTTTTTGAGATGAATTCATGACGCGCAAAGATATAATTTCTTTTTTGAAGAAAAAACTATAAGTCCATTTGCTGATATACGGCGTATTTCCGCCACTTCTCAATCGCCTGCGCCATATCTTCCGGCAGTGGCGAATCGAAAAGTATCCGTTTGCCGGTTTGGGGATGGTCGAACGCCAGCGAACGCGCGTGTAGCGCCTGCCTCGGCAATATGGCGAAGCAGTTGTTCACAAACTGCTTGTATTTGGTGAAAGTGGTGCCGCGCAGAATCTGGTCGCCGCCATAACGGCTGTCATTGAACAAAGGATGCCCGATATGCCTGAAATGCGCCCTTATCTGGTGGGTTCTGCCGGTTTCGAGGCGACATTCCACCAAGGTCACATATCCGAAACGTTCCACCACCTGATAATGGGTGATGGCGGGTTTTCCGTCGGAACCATCGGGAAACACCCACATTTGCTTGCGGTCGCGCGGGTTGCGACCGATATTTCCGGTAATGGTGCCGCTGTCTTCCGCGAAATCGCCCCACACCAACGCCAGATAGCGACGGTCGATAGAATGCTCGAAAAACTGTCGCGCCAAATGGTTCATTGCTATTTCCGTCTTGGCAATCACCAAGACGCCCGAAGTGTCCTTGTCGATGCGGTGTACTAATCCGGGGCGCATCTCGCCGCTTTGAAACAGCGGCAAATTGCGCAGGTGATAGGTCAGCGCATTCACCAAAGTGTCGGTATAGTTGCCGTGCGCGGGATGCACCACCATGCCCGCCTCTTTGTTCACCACTATCAGGTGTTCGTCTTCATAGACGATATTGAGCGGAATATCCTGCGGGATAACTGTCGTGTCGCGCGGCGGATGCGCCATCACGACAGAAATTTCATCCAATGGCTTCACCTTGTAACTCGATTTCACAGCGACGCCGTTGACTAAAATGCAACCGGCGTCTGCGGCAGCCTGCACCTTGGTACGTGTGGCGTTTTCCACCCGCGCCGTCAGGAATTTATCAATACGGATAAGCGCCTGCCCCCTGTCAACCGCCCAATGGTACGATTCGTACAACTCATTGACTTCCGGCAATTCGTTATCGTCTGTTGTCAGCATTTTTTGCATCTGACAAAGATAGACAAAAATTAATGATATTTCTGTTTGTAATTTTTATTTAAATTATTTTTCATACTTTTGTGAACTTAAAGTATGGTGTTTATATATGGGGTATCAACTTAAAATTTGGTTTGCAATTTTGAGTATTGTGATTTGTAGTGTTTTGGTGTTATGCGAAACTTTACTGCATTTGCCGGTCATCATAATCGTCGAAATTGTTCTTCCCTTGGTAGTTGTGGGGATTGTTGTGTTGATTGGCGTATCGAAAAAAAGTCAATATGATAATTTATTGGCTAAAAAGAAACAATTATTGATACAGCAAAAAGCGCAGGCGCTTCAAAAATATGAAGCATTGGAAGCGCAATTGTTCTTAGCCTTGAGAGAACATGATAGACTGGAACTTACCCATCGTACTAAAACACAGTTATTTCAAGTTATTTCCGGCGACGTGGGGAATCCTCTGATTTTGTTGAAGAAAAAATTGGCTGCACTTTTGGTGGAAGATATTGAAGACACAAGATTTAAAGCCGAAGTGATTGAATTGTCGCAGATGGTGAGCGATATGTCGCTGCTGCTGGAAAACCTGCTTCAATGGTCGAAATATCAGGCGCAGGCGCAACGACCTAACCCGCAGCCCAATGACTTGTCCGCTTTGGTGCAGGAATCCGTCAATGCGTTGAAATTTGCCGCCGCCGATAAACGGATT
>JAISKR010000354.1 GCA_031260845.1 Bacteroidales bacterium | reverse complement strand
TAAGATTGTGGAGAAAAATGCAGCCGGCGAAGTGGTGCAACCGATTGATTTGTCGTTTACGAAAAATGCAGCCGGTATCATGATAAGTTCAATCATCATGCTGTCTATTTTCCTTACGGCGGCAAGGTGGTACAGGCGACATCCTAAAAACGCGGTTCCCAGCAAGTTTGTAAGTTTTGTAGAATGGCTTGTAATGAGCATTGAAGATGATATTATACGCAAAAGCATCGGCGCCGCTCACTACAAAAGATATTCGCCCTACTTGCTTTTCGCTTTCTTTTTCATATTGATAAACAATCTGATAGGATTGGTTCCGTTTTTTCCGGGGGGCGCTAACATCACAGGAAACATCACGATAACGTTTTTTCTCGCTGTCTGTACGTTACTTGCTATCAATCTTTTCGGAAATAAAGAATACTGGAAGGAAATTTTTTGGCCGGATGTACCTACTTGGTTGAAAGTGCCTCTGCCTTTGATGCCTTTGATAGAATTGTTCGGCGTTATCTCAAAGCCGTTTGCATTGATGATTCGTTTGTTTGCCAATATTATGGCAGGTCATTCGGCCGTACTGTCCATCACTTGCTTGGTATTCATTACGGCAGAAATGGGCGTTGCAATGAACGCAGGCATGACTGTTTTTTCGGTCATACTGTCGGTTTTCATGAATTGCCTCGAGTTATTGGTGGCCTATATTCAGGCTTATGTGTTCACGTTGCTTTCGGCTGTATTTATCGGAATGTCTCTTCCCGAACATCATGATGGGGAACTAAAAACTAAGAACTAAAAACTAAGAACTAAAAACTAAGAATTAATAAATAATTAAATAAATAACAATTAAATAATTAAGATTATGACTACATTATTATTCTTCATGAACATTTTGCTGCAAACGTCAGCAAGTTACGGTTTGCTCGCAGGACCAATCGGAGCAGGATTGGCTACAATCGGAGCAGGTATTGGTATCGGTAGAATCGGAGCAGGCGCTATGGAAGCCATCGGCAGACAACCGGAGGCGGTAGGCGACATTCGTTCTTCCATGATTATAGCAGCCGCACTTGTTGAAGGTGTTGCTTTGTTTGCTGTGGTAGTAAGTTTCATGGCGTTGAGTAAATAGTTTAGAATAAACTTTTTATGGATTTATTAACGCCAAGTTCCGGACTGTTGTTCTGGATGTTTATTTCTTTTGCCATCGTCTTCGGGCTGTTGGCGAAGTTTGGTTTTCCCGTCATCGTGAAAATAGTTGATGAGAGGCGAAACTATATTAAACAATCCCTTGAATCGGCCGAAGAAGCAAACTACAAACTCGAAAACATCAAACAGGAATCGGAATCTATCATCAAAGAGGCCAGAGACCGTCAGAACAGCATGATAAAACAGGCAACGGACGAAGGTCATAATTTGGTGCAAAATGCAAAGGAACAGGCTATTGTTGAAGCGCAAAGGCAAATTGCCGATGCGGCACAGAAAATAGAAGTTGAAAAGCAAAGAGCAATGGAAGATATTCGTGTTCAGGTGGCCGAATTGTCGGTTGTAATTGCGGAAAAAGTGCTGCGCAGACAATTGGACAGTCCGGCAAATCAGGACGCCCTGATTGCCCGTTTTCTTGATGAAGTCGAAACAATGAAGATATGAATACGGGACTGATTTCGAGACGCTACGCAAAAGCATTGTATGAATACGCATCTGAGCACAAGGTGGAAGATGTGTTGTATCGCCGTATGCAAATGCTTGTAAATGAAATGAATATGCTGCCAAAATTGAAGGTTATTTTCCGCAATCCGACCATTTCGAGCGTTTACAAAAAAGTGATACTTACCGAAGTGACCGGTACGAATCCGGAGCCTGTATATCTTGATTTTGTGCGACTTGTAACCGATAATCACCGCGAGCAGATGGCATGGGACATAGCGTTGAATTACCAAATGGTATATCGTCAGAAGAAAAACATCAGTATCGTAAATCTGACTTCTGCCGTACCGATGAATGATGCCGCTTTGGAGAGGATAAAAAAGCAGGTACAGCAAAAAACGAACGGACAAGTTGAATTTAAGACACGCATCGACCCGGCGCTCGAAGGAGGTTTTATTTTTCAATTGGACGATATGCAAATTGATGCGTCTGTGAAAGGACAACTTGAGAAAATCAGACGAAAATTGATTTAATTTTTTTAACTTTTAACACGTAACTTATTAAAAATGGACAATATAAAAGTAAGCGAAGTATCGCAAATACTGAAAATACAACTCGAAAAAATTGACAATCTTGTGTCGATGGAAGAGGTAGGAACAGTGCTTCAGGTGAGCGACGGAGTAGCGCGTATTTACGGCTTGCGTAATGCGGAAGCAAACGAATTGCTTGAATTTGAGAACGGTACGATGGGCTTTGTCATGAACTTGGAAATAGACAACGTGGGAGCCGTATTGCTCGGCGCCGGAGATTCCGTGAAAGAAGGCTTTTCAGTGAAGCGAACCGGAGAGATTGCTTCGATAGACGTGAGTGAAAAGATGTTGGGCAGGGTTATCAACCCGCTTGGCGTTCCGATTGACGGTAAAGGAGCCATTGACGGTAAAAAATTCCGTATGCCGCTGGAACGCAAGGCGCCCGGAGTAATTTTCCGCCAGCCTGTCAATCAACCGCTTCAAACCGGTCTGAAAGCTGTTGACGCCATGATTCCAATTGGACGCGGACAGCGCGAATTGATTATCGGAGACCGTCAGATAGGTAAAACATCTATCGCTATAGATACCATTATAAATCAACGTTATAACTTTGAAAAAGGCGACCCTGTATATTGCATATACGTAGCCGTCGGTCAGAAAGGTTCAACGGTTGCTTCGGTTGTGAAAACACTTCAGGACAAAGGCGCCATGGACTATACCGTCATCATTGCGGCAAATGCTTCCGACCCCGCAGCGCTTCAATATATTGCACCGTTTGCAGGCGCTTCCATAGGTGAATATTTTCGTGATACGGGTCGTCATGCACTTGTTGTTTACGACGATTTGTCGAAACAGGCTGTCGCCTATCGCGAAGTGTCGCTGATTCTTCACCGTCCGTCAGGACGTGAAGCGTATCCGGGCGACATCTTCTACTTACATTCACGTTTGCTGGAACGTGCGGCTAAAATTATTAACCAGCAGGAAGTTGCAGAGCAGATGAACGACCTTCCCGATTGCCTGCAAGGACATGTGAAAGGCGGAGGTTCGCTGACGGCGCTCCCGATTATCGAAACACAAGCCGGAGACGTTTCGGCCTACATACCGACAAACGTCATCTCCATCACGGACGGACAGATATTCCTTGACAATGACTTGTTTAACCAAGGCGTTCGTCCGGCAATCAATGTTGGTATTTCGGTTTCGCGCGTTGGCGGTAGCGCACAGATAAAAACGATGAAGAAAGTAGCCGGTACATTGAAGATTGACCAGGCGCAATACCGTGAACTTGAATCGTTTTCAAAGTTTGGCGGCGACCTTGACCCTGTAACGGCTTTCACCATCGACAAAGGACAAAAAAATACAAAACTGCTTATTCAGCAACAATATGCGCCATTGCTTGTGGAAGAACAGGTGGCGATTCTTTATTGCGGCGTAAACGGTTTGCTGAAAGACGTTCCGCTAAACAATGTGCAGGCATTTGAACAGACGTTCTTGCAAGTTGTAAGAAGCAATTATCAAAAAGAGATTCTGGAACCACTTCGCAACGGACAACTTGATGACAGCGTAATAAGCGCCATTGAAAAAGTTGCTTTACAAATAAACGGCAAATAAACGGACATGGCATCACTTAAAGAGGTAAAAGTCAGGATAAACTCGATTAAGAGCACACGCAAAACAACTGCGGCGATGAAGATGGTTGCTTCGGCAAAATTGCACAAGGCGCTGAATGTTTTTGCCAACATGCTTCCCTACTCCAAGTCGCTGCATCACGTCATGGAGCGCCTGCTTTCGTCCGAGTTTTCAAGTCCGCTGTGCGAC
>JAISKR010000337.1 GCA_031260845.1 Bacteroidales bacterium | reverse complement strand
AGAAGATACGGCGCAACAAATCACTCACCATTGTGAAATTGTCTTTACTCGCTCGTTCGCCGTCATCTGCGGACAGTCCGGTGAATACGAACAAGGATTTTTTCGCCCGCGTGAAGGCGACATACAGCAGATTGAGATTGTCAATATACGACAGCATCTTTTCCTGCAAATATTCTTTGGCAAAAATGGTATTGCCCAACTCCGTTTCAAACTTCAAAGGCAGCAGTTCGATGGCTTTTTCGGGATTGGCGTCTAAAAAATCGCCGGAAGGACTGCACCATAGGATTTTCCCGCCTTTCGCCAGTTCCCAGTCACAGAAGGGTATCAGGACTGCTTCAAATTCCAAGCCCTTGGATTTGTGAATGGTAATCAGCCGGATAGCATCCTGTCCGTCGGGCATGGTGAGAAACTGCTTGTCCTTGTGCGCCTCCCACCATTCGAGAAAAGAATTGACGTCGGTGGCTTCACGACGCGAATATTGCAGCAGAATGTCCTTAAAAGCCTGCAAAAACGGAACTTGTGAAGCGTCGGCATACAGTCCGTTGTCCTGCAAGAGTTTTTCCGCAAGTTCATAAACGGGTAAACTGCGCCATTGCTGCAACACCGCATCCGGCTGAGTGCACAGGTCGGACATCTGCCCGTTAGTTGACAGATACGTTTGGGATTCGTATTGCAGAACGGCTTTGTTAAGGCTATCCGCGGGGCTGACTATAAAGGTCATAGCGGCTGTCAGCCAGCGGACTGACGAGGCATGGCGTATCAACAGCGATTCGTTTGACAGCACATCATAGCAATACTTGCTGTTTGGGTGCTCCTGACTGTAACGCATCAGCGAAGAAGCGACAGCCTGAGCGTCTATATTGGAACGTACCAAGATGGCAATATCCCTCAAAGGGTATCCTTTGTCCTGCAATTGCTCAATGTAGGATGGCAGTTGCTCCAAAACCTGCTCTTTCCACGTTGCTACATCCTTTTCGTCTTGAAACATCCGAAATTGCACATATCCTGTCGTGGCAGTCTTCCGCTTTTCAGGCAGATACTGGTAGCAATCGCTATACGCCTTTCGAGCGTCGGCAAGTAAGCGGTCTGTCACAGTGTCGGCTGCCGTTTTTGCCGTTTCGTCGCTTTCAAAGGCGAGGCAAATATGGCTCACCGCATCGCGGAAGAAGGCATTGTTGAAACGTATCACCTCCGGCGAACTGCGCCAGTTGTCGGAAAGCGGTTGCTTGTTGATGATTTCGCGCCCCAGCATCTTGCTAATGTCGCGTTCCACCTGCTCCGACAGGATTTTCCAGTCGGTGTTGCGCCAACGGTAGATAGATTGCTTCACGTCACCCACCACCCAGTCGGCATTGCCGGACGACAGGCTGTTGGCGATGAGCGGATAGAAATTGCCCCACTGGATAGCCGAGGTATCCTGAAACTCATCTATCATGAAATGTTGATAGAAATTGCCCACCCGTTCGTAAATAAAAGGTGCATCGGACTTGTCGATGATAGCCCTGAGAAAACCTCCGGCTTCGGAAATCAGAAACAGGTTTTGGTTGCGGGAATATTCCTGCACATATTTTTTCAAATCGGACAATATCCCCAACACATTGAGTTGTTTGGAAATAAGTTTCACCGTGGCGACGTTTATCCGCATTTGCTCCTGATACGCCACAGCCTGTGCGGTCACCTCGCCCAATCCTGCCTGATGTGCCTGTCTGACGTCATTTGTTCTCGGCGAAGCCTTGCCATACCACTTATCTATGTCTTCATTGGCTTCCAGCACATATTTATTGGGGGTTACGTCGCGACGCTCGGACAGATTTCGCAGGTAGCCGCCCACTCCACGCCCCTTTTGCGCAAAATCGTCGGGCGACAAGGCAAAACCTGTCATGATGGCTGTCGCTTCCCGCCCCAATTCTTGAAGCCGGTTCAGATAATTGTCCATCATCGCCTTCATTTTCTCCCGAAAAGGGTCAATCCGTTCCTTGTCCGTTATCTTTTGCAGCATTTCCTCGTTCAACTGCTTTAACTCTTCGGCAAAAAGTTCATTGCCCAGTTTGTGAATGTCAAATTTGAAATTCCATGTTTTGCCGTCTTCGATTTTGCGCTCAGCCCATTCCACCAACCATTTTCGCAAAAAATTGTTTTCGCCCAGATGGTCAACCATGATGTCAATGGCTTCATCCAACACGGATGTTTGGTCGAGTTCCACGTCATAGGCAGCCGGAAGTCCCATTTCATGAGCAAAAGCACGGATTACCCTTTGGAAAAAACTGTCAATTGTGAGGATAGAAAAATGCGAATAGTCGTGCAACAGGGCTGCCAAACATTCTTTTGACCGGTTGACAACGTATTGCTCGGTCTTTTTGGTTTCCTGCGAAAGCGTTTGCAGAAAATCACCGCTTTTGCCGATGCTGATTTCGTGAAGGTCTTTGATGATGCGCATTTTCATCTCCTCCGTTGCCTTGTTGGTAAAGGTGACGGCAAGAATGCGCCGGTGATAGTCGCGTTCGGTGAGCAGCAATTTGATGTACTCCTTGCTGATGTTGTAAGTCTTGCCCGAACCGGCGGAAGCGCTGTATATCGTTAATTTTCCCGTGTTCACAACAAACCGAATAATATGAATACATGACCGGCAATCAACAGATAGCCCACCTCTATCAATATGGCTTGCAGAAAATCTTTCATGCGGGGAAATTTAAAATTCAATGTGCCTACCAACCACGCCGCCAAACCGATTATCACAAGCAGGGCTAAATCCTTGTCCAACAAGGCAAGTATGAAAACAATAATCCCAAACACAGCGGTGGACGCCAATTGTATCCCCATGGTACGGATGAAACTGCCTGTTGTCACCGTTCCCATCTGTATTCTGAACACCCGCACCCACATTTTTGGGAAAAGCACCGAATACCACAAAGCGCCGATACCGAAAACAATTATCACAGAAAGCGAGTACCACCACCAATTGAGAGAATGAAAAAAGGTCACCATAGCATGAATATTTTACGGTGCGAAGATACGAAATAATTGTCTTGAAGCATAATGTTCATAAGATTATTTCACTACGCTTCATGAGAAAATTTTCACGATTACCAAGTTTTTTAGCACACAGATGACTGTTTTTTCCTCAAAAAGCCATATCTTTGTGCATCTTATTTATCAGATAAAAGACATGAATACAGTAAAACCGAAAGTTGCAAAGGCAGAGTTGGCGCGTGGTAGAAACAATATATCACAATGAATCACAACGTATCACCAATTGTCCTGTTTTTCTTGTTCTTCTTATCCGTTGAAAGCGTTGTGGCGCAAGCCGGACGCTTTACCATCAGCGGCAATATTACGGATAGCGAAACGGGCGAAGACCTGATTGGCGCATCGGTGTATGTGAAAGAACTGAAAACAGGCACATCTGCCAATGCTTACGGGTTTTATTCCCTCACTATTCCCGAAGGAAAGCATCTGTTGGTGGTATCCTTTGTCGGCTACGAACCGTTGAGCAGGGAAATTGATTTGCATAAAAATGAAAAACTGAATATTCAACTGACGCCTTCTGCCAATGAATTGCAGGAAGTGGTTATTTCTGCCGAAAGCCGAAATGCCAATGTCACCCGTTCCGAAATGAGCATGGAACGCATATCCATGAAGACTTTGAAGCGCATACCTGCCCTGATGGGCGAAGTGGATATCATCAAAGCCATTCAGTTGCTGCCCGGAGTGCAATCTACTTCCGAAGGCTCTTCCGGATTCAGTGTACGGGGCGGCAGTCACGACCAGAACCTGATACTGCTCGACGAAGCCACTGTTTACAACGCTTCTCATCTGATGGGCTTTCTGTCGGTGTTCAATAACGACGCTATCAAGGACGTGGTGCTCTACAAGGGCGATATTCCAGCCACTTTCGGCGGACGGCTGTCGTCGTTGCTGGACGTGCGCAGCCGCGACGGCAACAACCGGAAATTTGCCGCAACGGGCGGAATAGGCACCATATCCAGCCGTCTGACAGTCGAAGGTCCTCTGTTTACAGACAAATTGACTTATTTGGTGAGCGGACGGCGCACTTATGCGGATATGTTCCTTCTGCTGTCCAATGAACGCGCTCTGCGGCAGTCGCGACTGTATTTTTACGACCTGAACGGCAAGATAAATTACCGAATCAACGACAACAACCGTGTATTTTTGTCAGCCTACATGGGGCGCGACAAATTTGCCAACCGCCTTGCAGGAATGAATTTTGGCAACCAAACCCTGACCATGCGGTGGAACCATATTTTTTCGCCGAAACTGTTTTCAAACTTTACGCTTATCGGCAGTTTCTACGATTATTATATCAAAGCGGAATTGAGCGACCAGATAGCAATGGACTGGTTGTCGAAAATGCAGGATTTCGGCTTCAAAGCCGACTTTTCATGGCATATCAATCCGTCGAACAGCCTGAAATACGGCTATCATTTACTGCTGCACAATTTCTCGCCCGGCAAGGGCGGCGGTATCGGCGAAAGTTCCATCATCGCCAAGTTTGAACAGCCGTGGCAGTACGCCTTGGAACACGCGCTTTTCGTGTCCAACGAAACGAAGATAGGCGACAAACTGACGCTGAAATACGGCTTGCGCTACACCATTTTTCAAAATATGGGCAACGGCGACCAGACCTATACGCTGAAAAACTACGCTGTGACGGATTCCGCCACTCATGCCAACGGACATATCTATCACAGCACGGGCAGGTGGGAACCGCGATTGGGCGTGCTGTACGTCTTTAACGACGCCAATTCCGTAAAGGCAAGTTATTCGCGAACGGCGCAGTTCATACAGTTGGCGTCCAATTCCGCGTCAGGTTCGCCGTTGGACGTTTGGTTTCAGTCCACGCCCAACGTTCTGCCGCAGTTGTGCAACCAGTATGCCGTCGGTTATTTCAAGAATTTCAACAATAATATGTTTGAGGCGTCGGTAGAGGTGTATTTTAAGGACATGACGCACGTGATTGACTTTAAAGACCACGCCAACCTGATGGCGAATGATGAGTTGGAACGCGAACTGCGTTTCGGCAAGGGCGAAACCTATGGCGTTGAGTTGATGATTCGCAAAAACGAAGGCAAACTGAACGGCTGGGTGAGTTATACCTACGCATCCGCCAAGCGGAAAATTGACCATATTAACAATGACCAATGGTATCGGTCGCCCTACGACAAGCCGAACAATATATCCGTTGTGCTGAATTATGAATTGACGCCGCGTTTGATTGTGTCCGCTAACTGGGTGTATGCCACCGGAATGCCTGTCACTTATCCGGTAGGGCGCTTCGAGATTGAAGGGCGTTACGTGCCGATTTATTCCCGTCGCAACGAATCCCGTTATCCCGACTATCACCGGCTTGATTTGTCGGCTACGTGGTCGTTCAAGCAGCGTCCGGGCAAACGCTTCACAAACGAACTGAACTTTTCTCTCTACAACGCCTACGGACGCCACAACCCGTGGACGATTCTTTTCGAGCAGGAAGAAGACAATCCCGACCAGTCGTATGCCGAAATGATTTATCTCTTTTCCTTCGTGCCGTCAGTCACGTGGAATTTTTCGTTTTAA
>JAISKR010000279.1 GCA_031260845.1 Bacteroidales bacterium | reverse complement strand
TTTACGATGTTTCTTTGTTATCTTTATTGCAGGAGCAGATTTATGACGTTTTAAAAACACCAACAGGTTGTTTACTATTGTTTCATCTGTCTCGCTCAAAATTTCACGGACTAATCTATCTTTTCGAACTTGCAATTCCATGGTATTCATAGCACCAAAATTAAATTTTACCCCGCAAAGATATATCTTTTACCTAAATTAACCAAAACAGATTTTTTATTGTCAATCCTCAACTGTCCATTCGGCAGATACGTATTTTTTCTACGTAGAAATACGTATGCCAAAATGGCAGATGGGGACAAGTACGAATTAAGGGCTGACGCCGTTTATCCGTTTTTCCCCGTCAGTGCATTTTCAATTTAAACGTTTCAATGGCATGATGCCCTATCTTGGCGGAAAAACCGTTTTCTGACGATTGAACGGCTACCGGTTCTTCTTCGATGATATTGGTGTGGCTCACGGCTTCCACTTTGCCGGAAAGGCGGAAGGTGGCTTCCGTATCCTTGCCTTCTATATCGTAACAGCGCAGCACCACGGAATCGTCGTCATCGCATTTTTTCACGGTGCTCACTACGACGCCTTTTCCCGTCACCGAGCCGAAACTGTACTGCGCGGGAAGCGTGCCGGAATAATTCTGCGGAATGCTCACCACCACTTGCAACGGCTGTTTGCTCTGTGTGCCTTGCCGGTAGCCGTTTTGCCAGTTACCGCTGTGGGTAAACAAGGAAAAACTATACGAATGGTCGCCCGCTTGCAGGTAGTAATTCCCGAGCCAGTGGCAACTTTTCCGGCTTGCCAGCAGAACGGGTTGCAACACCGGATAATCTACCGGTTTGTCCGTCGGGTCTATCCAGTCGAAAACAGCCACGTCGGAACTGATGGTCAGTCCCGTTTTTCCGTCGGAAGCGGAAAACCAGTCCTGCACTTCCCGCGGATGCACGTCTTTGCAGGGCGTACTGTAAATTTGGCTGGCTTTGGAAAATCCCGCAGCGCCTGCAATTTCATCTTTTCCTACTTCCACAACGCCCATCGGCACCTCGTAGGCTACTTTCGCCTGTTTCATGTTGACCGGAAAAGCCAAGCGAAATTCCCGCCAGTTCTCGCCGTTGAAGCGGTTTAAATCGACTTCCACATCTATCCGTTTCACCGTTTTGTAGAGGACAATCCGCAGGCAAGCCTGTGTTTCCTTCAAGGGTTGAATCGTTTGGAAAACGTCCCGCACGGCGCCGGTTTCGATGCACTGCCATTGCTGTTTGTAATTGCGCAACTGGTCGAAACCTTCCATCGTGGGCTGTTGCACGTCCGTAAATTCACCGGCGCCGTTGCCTTTCGACTGCATGGTGAAAAGTTCGCCGCCCGAAAATTTCTTCGTCTGGAAAAATTCCGATTTCAGTTCCTTGTCGTACAAACTTTCGATGCCGCCGTTGCCCAAAACGACCTTGTAATACTTGTTTTCATAAGCGGGAACCGTGGTTGGTATCTGAAAATTACCCGCAGGCTGCGTTCCGTCTGTCAGATAATAGGTTTTGTAGCCCATTGCCGGAACGTTTTCAGCGACAAAAACAACGGAAATCACTTCATCGCGATTGCCCGTGTATTGGTGCTGTCCGGTCAACTGGCAGGCAATTTCCTTGCCCGATTCGTCAATCAACTTGAAATGCGTATTTTGCCAGCCTTCCACGTCCAGCGTGAACGTCACAGGGTCTGTTCTTTCCCACGACAGTGGATTGAAAACGGTTACAGCGCGTTGATGCTCTTTGTTGAACTTGATTTGATGCGCGATGGAAGTCAGCGATTCATTCAGCAGTTCCTTTCCCTTATCTCTGGCAAATTCAAATTTTCCACGGAACATACGGTCGGTAATATCCCCTTTGTTGCCGCCCCATCCGTGGTCGGGATAGATAGCGGATTCCCATGCGTCCGAGAGCGATCGGGCAGGGTAATTGGCAAAACTGTTTTTGAGCAAGGCATCGAAGGTGGCGAATTTTTCCGCTGCCGTCAGCAGGCGGCTTGCATCCCGTCCGGCTTTCAATGCGCGTTGGTGCGCCGGTCCGTGTATATACAGCCACACGTTGGGGCGTTCGCCGTGCAACTCGTCGAACTTCGTCTGGTGCTTGCTCAGTTCGTCCAAAGCCATTGTAGAGGTGGCATAATGAATGTAAGGCAATTTCTTTTCGTTGGCGCCCGCCACTTTCCCGTTCCAATCCGCAATGTATTTGTCCCAGTTCAACGGCTCGGAAAAATCGAAAGAGAAGAGAAAAATATACGAAGGCGAGATGCCCCTTTGCTTGTAATAAGGCGCCCATTGGCTGAGTATATCGGCGAAAGCGTCGGTACGTTTGTCTTCATCCGCAGCAGCCTTGCGTATGGGGATGCCCGACTCGTCGTATTGCCCGACAGTCCAGCCCAGAACGAAACTGCCGTCGGGACTGAACCATTTGTAGAAACCGGGTTGATGACGGCTGAACTGATAATAGGGAATCCCCGCTTTGGCGAGTATTTGCGGAAATTGAAGCGCCATCCCCGGCACGTCTTCATTCCATGCCGTGCGAAAATCACAGCCCGGCAGTGTCTTTTTCAGCCATTTCCTGCCAAAATAAACCTGACGTATCAGCGCTTCGCCGTCGTACATGGATTGGTAGGGCTGTTTGTTGGTGGCGCCCCAACTCAATCGCCCTTCCAACGTGTATTTCAGAATATCGTTGTAACGGTCGGGGTGCCGTTCGAGGTATTCCCGCAACGACAGCGCGTCTTCAACGTCGAAACAGAAGTCTTTGCTCTCAGCCATCCGCTTCAAAGCAGGCGTTATCATGTTTTCGTCGCGAAAGCGGATGCACACTTCGGGCGCATCCATCCATGCAATGTCCTGATGGCTGGAATTTAAAATATACAGATTCCCGCCTTTGAAATAGGAATCGTTTTGTGCCTGAATGTCCGATAGATTAGCGATAACGGCTATCAGAACGGCGAAATACTTTACTGAATTTTTCATGATTATTCGAGTTTTAACGATAAATAATTGAACTGCAAATGTAGATATTTTTTTGTAAATTTTCTATTTTTTTTCGATAAAATTTTTATATAACTATCCGCTATGTTACCACTTCTATGGTGTTTCGCATCTGTTTTCAATCCCGTGAGGGATTGCCGCTCGGTAGAAAATGAAATATCCCCACCCAACCCTGCATCCTGTAAGGATGCAATATGGATAGCCGGGGGTTAAAAACCCACGGGAAAAGAGAGATTCTTACAGATTGCCCTTAAAAAGGTTTATGACTGATTATCTTACCGTTACAGTGTAGCCTTGCTTTTTTACTTGCGTAAACGGTTGTCTATCTGATTTATATTGCGAAAATTAAAAAATAATTTAAATAAATCGTATAAAATTCCAAACATTATTATTACTTTTGTCCTGAAATGTTACGGTAGCAATGCCGTAGTTTCGCTGTTGCGTAATTCATTGTAAATAAAATAATTAATAGTAAATGAATAGTTAAAATAAAGAAAATCAGACATATAGGAAAGCGTTAGTTTTTTATTCTTGCTATCGAAATCTGGAAAGTTTCAAGCAACCAAGAGTTAAAAGCGATACGCTCACGTGATGCGTGGGCTTTAGTCGTTTATTTGGTTGTATTGGTTATTCCAGGACCTCGATAGCAGATAAAAGAGATACAGTTCCACGCTTTCTGTTTGTAATAATATGATGTATAACCGCTGATTCGGGACTGGGGGCAAAAAAAATAAAAGAAATGACAATACAAGAATTGTTGATTAACAGAGGTCTTGACGGGACAAAGAGTATTAAACTTGTACGCCATGCCGATAAAAGAAAAGTTTCCGTTTTGTATGACGAATATCTTACTGATGTCAAAAATGTCAAAAAGATACCCCTAAACGGCATTGTCAATATGTACGAGTTGTACAAAAAAGACAAAAATTGGTTTTTATGGTACCAGAGAGGGCAACGCAGAGATAAACCACCTTTCCACGATAG
>JAISKR010000243.1 GCA_031260845.1 Bacteroidales bacterium | reverse complement strand
AAGCCTTGTAATGCCGGAAAAACAGGTACAGATAACGTATCAACTGGCAGATATAATACCCCGTAAAACACCACGACACGACCACAAACAGCGCCGGTATCTCATAAAACAGCATCGCTCCGCTCAATGAGATTAACAACACGACCGGCAGTAATTCGTACGCCACCCGGCGCCATGTCAGAAACAACGGATCAATCAGCGTGACAAGCGTAAACGTAAACAGAAAGGCGTGCAGCGAACTGATGACCAGCGTCACGTACTGCATCAAATACAAAGAGTTTGCTTCCGTGCGCAGGAGTGGCCCAAACAAATCAATCACGCTCAAGCTGAGGTATGCGCAAGCCATTGCATAACGGCAAAGTCGATAAGGACGCAACCCTTCCGCCGGCGGGATATGAAAATACAGGAAACCCAGCCCAAAGCTCAGAGTGATGCCGAGGGTAATCCAGTGCAATATGAGATAGACGCTTTCAGAAACCATAGTATCATCGCTTTAGTTATGAAAAACAGGACAAAGATAGGTAAAATAGATGAATAAATAAAATCGTGGCTTTTTTTAATATTATAAAATGGTAAATCCGTAAAAATGCAGATTTATTCAATTCTACCACTATGTATGGGATATAAAATGTATTTTTGCCACCGAATCCTATTTATTATATATATGCAAGCGTACAAATATTCATTGGTTATTTTTAATTTATTTCTTATCTTTGCGCCATTATAAACAAATATATGAAATATAACCGGCGTGAATTTATTAAAACAGGAGGGTTGGCTATGGCGGGTTCGTTAGCAATACCTTCATTTTTGGAGAGTTGTGCTTCGGGAAGTTCCGGGAGCGACGTCACCGCTATTCAGTGGGCGCTGAATCATTTCGGCGTTACTGAAAACGACCTGAAAAAGGTTCTTTCCACCGCATTGGAAAAAGGTGGCGATTATGCAGATTTGTTCTTTGAACACAGTTATTCAAACAGTATCAGCTTACAGGATGCAGCCGTCAATCGCGCTTCGTCGAACATTGACTTCGGAATGGGCGTGCGCGTGCTTTCCGGCGACCAAACGGGCTACGCTTATGTGGAAGACATCACTTTGGAGAAAATGCAGAAAGCGGCGCAAACAGCCGCCCGCATTGCCAACAGTAACAGCCCGAAAGAGCCTGCCAAACTGGCGGGAGATACGGCTTTCAACAACTATTACAGTATCAAAACGCCTTGGGATGAGATCATCGTCAAAGACAAGATGCCTTATCTGCAAAAGCTAAACGATAAGATTTTCGCGTTGGACAGCCGGGTGACCAAAGTCATGGCGAGTTTGGGCGATTCGACAACACACGTCCTTTTCTGCAATTCGGAAGGGCAGACGTATTACGATTACCGCCCGATGGTTCGTCTTTCCGCCCAGTGTATCATGTCCGAAGGCGACAAAATCGAGAGCAACGGCGCGTCCCGTTCTTTCCGTATGGGCGCTGAGTTCCTGACCGACGGAGTGGTGGAAACGATTGCCAAAGAAGCGGTGGACAAGACCGCCATCCTGTTCAAATCCATCAAACCCAAAGGCGGCGAAATGCCTGTCGTCATGGGCGCAGGAGGTTCGGGTATCTTATTGCACGAGGCTATCGGACATGCTTTTGAAGCGGATTTCAATCGTAAGAACACATCTATCTTCGCCGATAAACTGAACAAAGTGGTCTGCGATTCAAGCATCAACGTGGTGGACGACGGAACCATTCCATTCAATCGCGGCGCAGTCAATATGGACGATGAAGGCGTCCGGGGCCAGAAGACCTACATCGTACATGAAGGCGTATTAACAAGTTACCTGCACGACCGCATCAGCGCCAAACATTACGGCCTGCCATCGACGGGCAACGGTCGCCGCGAATCGTTCCGCATGATGCCTATCCCGCGTATGCGCGCCACCTATATGGAATCCGGGAAATACAACGAAGAAGAAATCATCGCCTCCGTGAAAAAAGGCGTATATGCCACTAATTTCACAAACGGGCAGGTGCAGATTGGCGCCGGCGACTTTACCTTCTTTGTCAAAAACGGATACCTGATTGAAAACGGTAAGCTGACGCAGCCTGTCAAGGATATCAATATCATCGGCAACGGCCCCAAAGCGTTAGCGGACGTCACCATGGTCGGCAATAATTATTTGATGGACAACGCCACATGGACCTGCGGCAAAGACGGGCAATCCTGTCCCGTAACCTGCGGTATGCCCTCAGCATTAGTTAGTAAACTTACGGTAGGAGGAGAAAGTTGATATGATTTCAGATACGCATAAAAAATTAGCTCAATGGGCATTGAACTACGCCCTGACAAATGGATGCCAAGCCGTCCGCATAAACCTGTACAGCGGCTCAAACAGTTCGTTCGAGATACGCGACATGAAGATTGACCGCCTGCAACAGGCATCGGAAAACGGCCTTTCTATCAATCTTTTTGTGGATGGACGGTATGGTTCGTTCTCGACCAACCGGCTTGATAAAAAAGAGTTGGAGAAATTCATCCTGAATGGCATCGATTCCACCCGCTATCTGGCCGAAGACAAGGCGCGTATGCT
>JAISKR010000176.1 GCA_031260845.1 Bacteroidales bacterium | reverse complement strand
AAGGAATTGACCACCGACGCCTGCACTTCGGTGACGTCGCTGGATATGCTGGACAGAATGTCGCCCTTGCGCTGCTGCTGGAAAAAACCGACGTTCAACCGGCAAATCTTATCGTAAATCGCTTTCCGTATGTTTTTCACCACATTGGTACGCAGGGAAGTGAGGGTACGCTGCGAAAAATAGCGAAAGGCATTGGCTATCATGGATGCAAGAAAGACAATGCCCACCACAAAAAGCACAGCGCCCATTGCGCCATGGGTTTCGGTAAATACCGACAGCCAATAGTAGTAATAATCGGTCATATAATGAATAAATCCGTTCGTCATCATCGGTTTTTCAAGCATTTCGCCTTTGTAGCCTTCGAAAATAACTTCCAACGCAGGGGCTATCAACACAAAATTAAGCGTTCCCGCAATGGTGCCTATCACAGTAAATACCACGTATTTGGGCCAATAACGACCGTAAGGTTTGGCAAAACTCAACAAACGCAAAAAATCTTTCATCCGTCTATTATGAAGGTTTAAAAGTCACAAAAGTACATGAAATTTCAATTTAAATTGTTTTTATTCGTGTATTTTGAATATTTTTGTCTTTTTAAATTAATAATGGTATGTCGAAGTTTTTATTAGTTGTACGGACTCACACCTATATTCTTTTGCTTTATTTAGCAAGCATTGTAGCAGTGTGTTTCCTGTTTCCGCGCGAAGGCAAATTTCCATACGAAATCCAGAAAGGCAAGATATGGGGACATGATGATTTATACGCGCCCTTTGATGTGCCGTTGCGAAAGACGCAAAGCGAGATTGACAGGGAAACGGACAGCCTGCGCACGAATTTTGTGGTGTATTACAATTACAAAGCCGAGGTGGCAGGGCAACAAAAAGAGTTGTACAAGCAAACATTCGACAAAAACTGGGAAAGAACGGAACTTCCTTCCTACAAGCGCCTGTTTCTGTACCATATAGGCTCAACCTTGTTGGATTCGGTTTATTCACAAGGCATTTTACAGGAAGATGATGTTCCCATGCTGCAATCGCCTTCCAACCATATTGTTGTTATTAAAAATAATGTGGGCGAAGGAATGTCAAAGGAAGAAGCGCTTACGCAAAAATTGGCTTACGAAGCGGTGGTTGCGGGCATCAACCTGTTGACCAATACGGAAGAGCGGGAATTTATGAAAGACCTCGACATGAACAACTTCATTCAGCCTAATCTCATCTTCAATGTCGATATTACCACCACTGAGCAGACTGAGGCGCTGAAGAACATATCGCCTACCAAGGGCGTCATTCCTGTCAACAAGCAAATCATCGCCCGCGGCGAAGTGGTTAACGATGAGAAATACACCGCTTTAACGTCGTTTAAGTACGAATTTGTGAGTAAATTAGGCTCTTCCGGCAATTACTGGCAGATTTTGACGGGGCAGATATGCCTTGTCAGTCTGTGTTTCGGTTTGATTTACCTGTTTCTGATGTTTTTCCGCAAGGATATTTTCCGAA
The DNA here is from genome assembly GCA_031260845.1 of Bacteroidales bacterium. GTDB lineage: Bacteria > Bacteroidota > Bacteroidia > Bacteroidales > UBA4181 > JAIRLS01. The sequence continues at coordinate 1,221 of JAISKR010000176.1, read as the reverse complement.
ACATGGCTCGTACAGGCTTTATTCTGCTGATGATGGTGCTTTTTGTCGGATTAGCCTGCATTGTGGTTCGCAACGGTTATTTCAACCTGTATTCCATTCCGTTTATCCTGCTGCCTGTTGTTATCGCCACTTTTTTCGACGCCCGCACCGCCACCTTTGTGTTCACCGTCACCACGGTCATCATCGGATTTCTGGCGCCCAACGGATTCGAGTTTGTCTTTCTCAACTTTATCACCGGCGTGGTGAGCATAGCCAATGTGCACACCCTCTATCGGCGCGGCAACCTGTTCCGGACTGTCCTGTGGATTGTCGGCATCTATTCGCTCTCATATACGGCGCTGTTTCTCATGCAGGGCGTTAAATTTCAGCAACTTGAATGGATGAATTATGTATGGTTCGGGGTAAGCGGACTCTTGCTGTTTGCCATTTATCCGAGCATTTTCATTTTTGAAAAGTTGTTCGGATTCATTTCCAATATCACCCTGATGGAACTGTCGGACACCAACCAGCCGCTGTTGCGCAAATTGGCAGAGGTGGCGCCCGGCACTTTTCAACATTCGCTGCAAGTGGCAAATATCGCCGAAGAGGTGATACAGAAAATCGGGGGCAACCCTTTGCTTATCCGCACCGGCGCCCTGTATCACGACATTGGCAAAATATCGCGTCCCAACTTTTTCATCGAAAACCAATCGGGGAATCATAATCCGCACGATGAACTGGAACCCGAAAACAGCGCCCAAATCATCATCGACCATGTTCACAGCGGGGTGGACATTGCCAAAAAGAACAGGCTTCCAAGCCATGTCGTCGATTTCATCAGAACACACCACGGCACCACAATTGTCCGGTATTTCTATCATCAATATCAGATAAAACACCCCGACGACAACATTAACCGCAGCAAATTCACTTATCCCGGACCGATTCCCTTTTCAAAGGAAATGGTGATACTGATGATGTGCGATTCCATAGAAGCCGCTTCACGCAGCCTGAAAGAGATGACACACGCCGCTATCAACGACTTGGTGAACAATGTAGTGAATTTTCAAGTGATGGAAGACCAGTTTGACGACGCCAACATTACTTACAGGGACATTAATACCGCAAAGAAAATAATAAAAAACCGCCTGATGAATATTTATCATGTGCGCATCGAATATCCTCAATACGAAAAATAAATAAAAATGATAGAACAACGCAACAACAGTAACAAGGGGTTTC
>JAISKR010000108.1 GCA_031260845.1 Bacteroidales bacterium | reverse complement strand
GTCATGTTCCACTATCAGAGCGTAAATGCGGCTCATATTGTTGTAAATGGTGTATAACGTAGTGTTTGCCGGTTCTATTTTTTCATAGATGGCTGCCGACTTTTTGAACATGGTTAATTTTTCGTCTAAATCATTCGAGTACAGATTGGCAGCCATATTCTGCATGATTCTTGCTATTTGCAAACTGTCGTTCAAATCTTCATACAGTTTGAGCGACTCATCGTAATAAGTGGCGACATCCCATGTATTGCCCAAACTAATGTTGCATCTTGCAAGCACATCGTACAGTGAGGCTTCTTCCGCAATATTACCGGAATCGTGCGCTATCGTCAGTGCTGCCTCGGCGTATTCAATGGCTTCGTCAAAGTTTTTTATTTCCTGATAAAACTTGATGATTTCCTTGTATGCGGCAAGCATACCATCGCTGTCATTCGACTGTCGCCATGCAGAAAGCGCACTCAACAAGCAATTGAGCGAATTATAGGTCTTGGATTGCTCATGATAAATCAACGCCAGATTGGTATAATTCTGGGCTATGCCAACGCTGTTCTTCAATCGGGTGCATAATTCCAATGCCTTTTGAAAATATTCAATCGCCCTGTCAAAATCCTTTCGATAGTAATAAATGATTCCGGCAGAACGAAGCAATTCACTTTCGCCACGTATGAAGTTGATTTTCTGCGCCATTTCGATACCATGATTCAGATAATCCAATGCTGCCGCGTCATTTTCAAAACCATTGGCTATCAAATCTCTGGCAAGATTATTGTATTCCATCACGGTAACAGTATCGGCAACAGAAAGATTTAATCCTCTTCGAAGGTTATCTTCCGCCACGCTTTTTCCCTCACAGAAAAAGATGACAAAAACTAAAAGGATGGACACTTTCTTTATAAGCATATACGCTCGCAAATTTGTTAATTCGCTCAAACAGAGTTATAAACAATAATACTTAATTAGGCAAATATACAATTTTTTTTATTATTACTGTAATTTTAATATCTTTGTAAAATTAATCGGTCTTTATGAATCCCCCTTTATTGGTTCAGAATGACGCATGGTTAAAGCCGTTTGCGAAATTTATAGCGCAACGGAAACCTCGTCTTGAACAGAAAGAAAAAAGTCTTACTGTGGGCGTTTCGCTGCCGGATTTTGCCAGCGGCTATCTTTATTTTGGGATGCATCGCACCGCCAATGGCTGGGTTTTCCGCGAATGGGCGCCCAATGCCACGGCGATTTTTCTGATTGGCGATTTTTCCGATTGGAAACCTGTCGCTGAATACGCCCTTCAACCCTTGGACAAGGGAATATGGGAAATTGAACTGCCCGAAAACAAACTTCGTCACGGGGCGCTCTATCGCTTATTGCTGCAATGGAAAGGCGGACAGGGCGAGCGCATCCCTTCCTACGCCAACCGCTGCGTACAGGACGAGCACACCAAAATATTCAACGCGCAGGTGTGGAATCCGCAAGAACCGTATATCTGGAAATCCTCATCGCCTGAAAGTTTTTCGGAACCGCTCATTTACGAAAGCCATGCAGGAATGGCTACGGAAGAGCATCGCGTGGGAACTTTCGCCGAATACCGCGACCGCATCATTCCCTATATTAAACAGTCCGGCTACAACACCGTTCAGTTGATGGCAGTTCAGGAACACCCCTATTACGGCTCGTTTGGCTATCATGTTTCCAATTTTTTCGCCGTTTCGTCTCGCTTCGGAACGCCCGACGACTTCAAATCATTAGTCGATGCCGCGCACGAACAGGGGTTGCGCGTTATCATGGATTTGGTTCATTCCCACTCGGTGAAAAACACCGCCGAAGGGCTGAACCTGTTTGACGGAACGCCCTATCAATACTTTTTCGGCGACGAACGCCGCAAGCATCCCGCTTGGGATTCGCTTTGTTTCGATTACGGCAAGCATGAGGTGCTGCATTTCCTGCTGTCCAACTGCAAATACTGGTTGGAAGAGTACCGATTAGACGGTTTCCGCTTCGACGGAATCACCAGTATGCTTTACACTCACCACGGTTTGGAACGGGATTTTACGGAATACGGAATGTATTTTGACGGCTCGGAAAACACCGACGCCACCACCTACCTCATGCTTGCCAACCAACTCATCCATCAGGTGAAACCGCAGGCTATCACTATTGCGGAAGAGATGAGCGGTATGCCCGGCATTGCCACGCCCATATCCGACGGCGGATTTGGGTTCGACTACCGCTTGGCAATGGGAACACCCGATTACTGGATAAAAATTATCAAGGAAAAAAAGGACAACGAGTGGAACGTGGGCGAAATTTACTACGAACTGACGCGCAAACGCGAAGACGAAAAAACCATATCCTACGTAGAATCGCACGATCAGGCTCTGGTGGGCGACAAAACCGTCTTTTTCCGCTTGGCTGACAAGGATATTTATTCCAAAATGTCCGTTGGCGACAAGAGTTTGGTGATAGACCGCAGTATAGCGCTGCACAAAATGATTCGCCTCGTCACCATCGCCACCGCCGGCAATGGCTACCTTTGCTTCATGGGCAACGAGTTTGGGCATCCCGAATGGATTGATTTTCCGCGCGAAGGCAACAACTGGTCGTACCAATATGCCCGTCGGCAATGGAATTTGCTCTACAACAAGGAACTAAAATTCCATTTTCTGGCTGATTTTGACCGAGATATGCTGTCGCTGGCTGCCAATAACCGGCTTTTTGAAAAGCCCGCCGAACTGCTTTTGGAAGACCATCAACGGCAGATTCTGGCTTTCCGCCGCGGCGGATTGGTCTTCGTTTTCAACTTCAATCCCGCGCAATCCTTTACGGATTTCGGCATTCCTACCGGTCGGGGTAAATTTCGCATTGTGTGCAACAGTGACGCCGCCCGATTCGCCGGTTTTGACAGAATCGACGAATCCATGGAATATTTCACCGAGAGTATCCTTGCCGACCGCCCCATGGAAAACACTTATCTGAAAGTGTATATTCCGTCACGTTGTGCGCTTGTTTTCAAACAATTACCCGCAAAAAGCATTTATTCGTTATGAAAAACTTATGTTTCAGATAGGCAACGCCATTGTTTCAAGAGATATTTTTGAAAAAAAGTTTGTTTGCGACCTGCGCAAATGCAAAGGTTTGTGCTGCGTGTATGGCGATTCGGGCGCACCGCTTGAAGAGAACGAAATCACCGTTTTAGAGAAGATTTTGCCCGAAGTGAAGCCTTATATGACGCCCGAAGGGCTTGCAATCGTTGAAAAAAAAGGCGTATTTGTTACCGATGGCGATGGGGATAAGGTCACGCCGCTCATCGGCACGCAGGATGATTGCGTATATGCTTTCTACCACAAGAATATTGCCTGTTGTGCCATCGAAAAGGCTTATAACGAGGGGAAAATAGATTTCCAAAAGCCGGTATCCTGCCATCTGTACCCCATTCGCATCACACGCTATACCGATTTCGAGGCGGTGAACTACCATCAATGGCACGTATGCAGCGACGCCTTGACAGCAGGGGAAAAATCCGGCACACCCCTGTACGTTTTCCTCAAAGAGTCGCTCATACGGAAGTATGGGCAGCAATGGTACGATGAATTGCTCTTATTCAAGAAACAATATGATAAATTGACAGTTGACAATTGAAAAAATGTTGTATCTTTGCAGTCATAAAAAAGAGTTGTCCAATGAAATCAATAGTTTTACATATACCCGGCAAGGCAAATCTACCCTCGTTTGATTATTCTGTCTATTTAGCGGCAAAACTATATGAAGATGAGTTATTATCAGCCGGACAGGCATCGGCTTTGGCGAATGTTTCCAAACGAGTTTTTATTGAATTAATGGGTAGATATGGCGTTTCTGTTTTCAGCACTAAAGTAGAAGACCTTTTGGAAGATATTGCCCATGCCTAATATTGCTGTTAAGACAGATACAAGTTGCCTCATCGCCCTGACAAAGACCGATGCCATTGACTTGCTTCGTCAATTATATGATGAAGTCGTAGTAACGGAAGATATTTTAGAAGAATTTGGTGAACCCCTGCCCGAATGGATTAAAATTAAACCAGTTACAAATAAGAACTACCAACTGTTGCTTGAAGCAACCTTAGATAGAGGTGAGTCCTCTGCTATTGCCTTATCTATTGAATTAGGCAATGTATTGCTGATTATTGACGACCTAAAAGGAAGAAAGGAAGCCAAACGGTTGGGACTTAAAATTACCGGTACGTTAGGGCTTTTGTTTAATGCCAAACAAAAGGGACTGATTCCTGCGTTAAAACCATATTTAGACAAGTTGCAATCTGTGGATTTTAGAATTTCTTCTGTAATCGTGAACGAATTATTGACGATGAGTGGCGAAATGTCGTCGCAAAGTTAAGACACAATCGAGCATGAAATACCTTACGCCAAAGAAAAGCCTCGGACAACATTTTCTGAACGACACGTTCATAGCGCAAAAAATCGTTGCATCGCTACGTGCCGAGGGCATTCGGCAGGTGGTGGAAGTGGGACCGGGAATGGGCGCCCTCACCGGCTTCCTGTTGCAGGAAACGCGCTTCGACGCCCGCTTTGTGGAAGTGGACGCTGATGCGGCTGTTTTCCTCGAAAAACAGTTTCCTGAAATAAAGGGGAAATTAATATATGCCGACTTCTTGGAATATCCGCTATCCGACCATTATCAGGGAAAAATCGCCGTCATCGGAAATTTTCCCTACAATATTTCCACGCAGATTCTTTTCAAGATTCTGGAACACCGCTCATTGGTGGTTGAAGTGGTGGGAATGTTACAAAAAGAAGTTGCAGAGCGCATTGCAGCGTCACCGGGTTCCAAAACTTACGGCATCACCAGCGTGTTGTTGCAGGCATTTTACAATATCGAATATCTGTTCACCGTTCACGAAGATTCATTTAGCCCGCCGCCCAAAGTCAAATCGGGCGTCATCCGCCTGACACGCAACAGTGTGGACAAATTGCCATGCAACGAAAAAATCTTTACTCAGGTGGTGAAAACGGCATTTAACCAGCGACGCAAGATGCTCAGCAATTCGCTGAAAAGCCTGTTACCCGACAATACGCAAAAAAATTTACCGATATTCTCAAAACGCCCCGAACAACTTTCTGTTCAGGATTTCATCGAATTAACGCAACGGATGGAAGAACCTACGAAGGTTTCGTAGATCTACGAACATTTCGTAGCCCTACGAAACCTTCGTAGGTGTTGTGAAAATTTCTTATTTTCTTACCACAGATTTTTATTATCTTTGCGGCGTTTTTTAAGTTGATAAAAATGGAACTTCCCTCAAAATACGACCCAGCGGCAACCGAGGACAAATGGTATGCGTGGTGGATGGAACACAAAATGTTCAAGTCGGCGCCCGACGGGCGCGAGCCTTATACGATAGTCATCCCGCCGCCCAACGTGACGGGCGTGTTGCACATGGGGCACATGCTGAACAACACTATTCAGGATATATTGGTGCGCCGCGCCCGTATGCTGGGCAAAAACGCCTGCTGGGTGCCGGGTACAGACCATGCCTCTATCGCCACCGAAGCCAAGGTGGTGGCAAACCTCGCGGCGGAAGGCGTCAAAAAGACCGACCTCACGCGCGAAAAATTCCTCGAACACGCTTGGGAATGGACACACAAGCATGGCGGCATCATCCTCGAACAACTAAAAAAACTCGGTTGCTCTTGCGACTGGGACAGAACAGCCTTCACAATGGACAAAGTGCGCAGCGAAAGCGTGCTGAAAGTTTTTACCGATTTGTACAACAAGGGGCTGATTTACAGAGGAGTACGAATGGTAAACTGGGACCCGCAGGCAAAAACTGCCCTCTCGGACGAAGAGGTTATTTTCAAAGAACAGCAGGGAAAATTGTATTTTCTCAAATATAAAATTGTTGATGAGGAAAATGCCGCCCCGCAAAATGATAAAATTGAAATTTTAGGGCGGGCAGG
>JAISKR010000096.1 GCA_031260845.1 Bacteroidales bacterium | reverse complement strand
CAAACATCCGGTGGAAGACTTTTTCGGTGAATACATCGTGCCGCAAGCCAATGAATTTATCGATATGTACGACCCCGATATCCTCTGGTTCGATGGCGATTGGGAAATGTTTGCCGACGAATACCATTCTCCGGAAATTATCTCGCATTTCTATAACGGCGCAGCAGGTCGCAAAGAGGTTGCCCTCAACGACCGAAACGGCCGTACCCGTTTCAAAATCGGAGACTTCTTTTGTAGCGAATATCACGGGCTACCCAAAGGTTACGAAATGATGCACCCGTGGGAAGAAAACCGAGGTATCAGCCAGTCATTCGGATACAATCGCGAAGATACCGAGGAAAATGTGTTGAGCGCCAAAGATTTTATCCACTTGTTTATCCGTACCGTAAGTGAAAACGGCAACCTGTTGCTGATTGTTAACTTGGACGGAAAAGGCGGATTGCCCGAAGTTCAGGAACGTCGCTTGCGCGAAATCGGCAAATGGCTGAAAATAAACGGTGAAGCCATCTACGAAACCCGTCCTTGGTTAACACCCGTTCAAAATTTTGATGCAGGTACTATCAAACAAAACGAAGGCATCCTCGGTGGAAAAACCTTGACTTCGGATAAAGGAAATGACAAGAATCCAAGCGAAATTCGTTTTACGCAAAGCAAAGACGGCAAAACAGTTTATGCCATCTGTACCGAATTTCCAAAAGATGAATTGGTTATCAATTCACTGCTTTTGAGTAAATCGCACGGAAGTGTGAGCATGATTGGAGCAGAAGGCGCTTCCTTGGAGTGGTCGCAACATCCGGGTCACGACTATACCAGATTAGTCGTTAAAATACCGGATTCGCTTTACGAAAAACGTAAAAATGAATACGCTTGGGTATTTAAAATTAACTTGTAAATATCATTATTTAAATAGCAAATAAAAAATGGATAAAAAAATCAAAGGCTATTGCCTGACGGGAACGAAACGTTTCCACCCTGGTGAAGCGGAAGCCGTAAAAGAAAATTCCGCAATCGTTGAGATGACCATGCCTGAATTGAAAGAAGGTGAAATTTTGGCGGAAACGCTATACACAGCACTCTGCGGTTCGGATGTGAGTGCGACACTGAGTAAAGCGAATTTTGACTGGATTCAACGGCCTCGCGTAATTGGCCACGAAACCAGCGCCAAAGTATTGAAATTAGGCCCCGGCTACAAAGGCCCGTTGAAAGTGGGCGATTTGTTTGTTCCGGTGGCTCAGTTAGGTTGCCGTAAAGACGACTGTCCGGGTTGCCGCAGCGGCAAATGGAACCTTTGTCCCGACAAACAGATATTGGGCTACAACAACGACGGCGCTTTCGGACAACAAATGGTTTTGGACGGCGCCCGCGCCATTCCGTTTATCGAAGGTTTGAAACCCGAACACGGCGCCATTGTAGAACCGCTATCCGTAGCAGTCAACGCAATATACAGCAAATGCAATATCAAACCGGGTATGGACGTACTCGTTACCGGCTGCGGTATCATGGGCTTGATGGCCGCCGAATTAGCCCGCGCTTCGGGCGCCAGAGTCGCTATTACCGGCGTGGAACAAGACCGCAACATACGGCTGAAAGCCGCTCGCGAAAGAGGTATCACTACTATTATCGTTTCTCCCGAAAACCCTTTGTTGAAACAATTGGAAGAAGGTGTCAAAGATACGGCCGGTCGAATCTTCGGCTTCAAGGGCAAAGTGGATTTGGTGATGGAATGTTCCGGTGTGCCCCCGGTATTGGCGGAAGCCATTTATGCCGTGAAACCCGAGCACGACATCTGCACCATCGCCACCTATCCCGACAAAGTGTTGTTGGATTCCACCTATATTACACGCCAATCCTTGAATATCAAGGGAGTGATGGGTTCGCACAAAGAGAATTTTTTGGTAGCGCAAAAATTATTAGTTGAAGGCATTTTCCCCGCCGACCATTACATCAACTTGTACGATTTCGAGCATATCAATCAGGCGTTTGCCGATTCGATTCAAGCAAAAACAACAAAGGCGGTAGTAAAAATGAATTAATATATTCGGCTAACAAATTTCATATTATGAGAAATAAACATGAGAAATAAACATTTGTCAAAGTTTTTACTTGCTTTGGCAACGCTATGCTTCATTACTTGTAATTCATCCCATCCTGTTTATACAGAGAAGCGGTTGTGGGACATGGAAAAAAGCCTGTGGAACATTGCGCAGGACACTGTGTTGCATGAAACGTTCAGCGATACCAATCCTGCTAATGGCCCATTATGGAAACAATCCGTGGCCGATGAAGATTTTGAAACCTATCAGGGCGTGCAAATCAATAATACGGATATGCGCGTTTCCCTGTGGGGACCGACTGGCCAACTCACCTTGAGCCTGCGTAAAAGTGACGTTTGGGACAGGCGTATTTATACAGACTACACATGGCCAACACTGCAATCAATTGTGGATGCTTCGTTTTTGGAAGTCAATGCCGACAGAACGCCCCAAGGTGTGCGAGGCCCGGGCGGTTATCCCACGGTAAGCGGCACCGGCACGCAGGACTTCGGCTGGAACCAATTGCCGCCGGTGCAAAAACCGGTGGGGCAGATTATTCTTCAATTGCCTGATTTTGAAAATCTTGCCTCACCAATAGTAGATGTTCGTTGTACGGATGGCTCTGCCAAACTTTCCATACAAAACGGCACTGCGAAGGCTGCTGTCACCTATCTCACAACCATGCCGAACGACAAAAATGTTGTGTCTATGCAATTAGACTATTCGAACTTGGCAAAGCCCTTAAGATTGCGGCTGTTTCGTCATAATGACACAACCAACACAGGCGTTGCAAGCCCCGTGAGCGGCAAAGATGGCAACGGATTTTTCTGGATCAGGCAAGATTTACCTGTCGAAGCGACGTTCCCGGATGGCTTTACCTATTATTTGGTCGGCTACATCACAGGAGCAGCATATACGCTCGAAACAGCAGACAACCAAACCGGCTTGGGCACCATTGCAAGCAACAGCGGTGCCATTGCATCGGCGAAAGGCTCCGCTGTCACTGCAACCATCCAGCCCGGTTCCGGCTCGGTGCAGGTTTTTACGACTGTCGTAACAAGTGCTGAATTAAAAACAGGCAAATTCTCCGGCGATTTGCTCGCAGCTGCCAAAGAAGTATTGCAAAAATCTGCAAACACAAGCGTGAACGGTTTGCAAAAAGAGAATGCCGACTGGTACCATGCTTTCTATGATGCCCGCGAAAATGGGCGCATTTTTACGGGCGATGACGCTACGGGAAAACAGCAGATTGTCGAAATTTTCAGGAGTTGGGTGTTCACACATTCCCTAACCGACAACCCGGACCCACTGCAATATGAGAGCGATTCATGGAATTCCACAGGCTTTGACACAGAATCCGTCGGGTGGCATGGCATTCCTGTGTGGAATGAGGTGTATTTCAGCCAATATGCCGTAAAAAACCGCCTTGACCAGTTAACCTATTATAAAAATTTAGCTCATATATGGCTGGAAAAAGGCAAGGAAAACGCAAAAGCATTCGGATTCAGCCAAGGCTGGCTCATGACCCATGGCTATGTGCCGCCGATAGAGCCAACAGCGTTGCCCGCAGGCGCATACCCGCACAATGAAGGAAATTTGGAATTTGCGTTTGATTCACCTGTTTTTTTGGTGCGACCGATGTGGGACATTTGGGACTACGGCGGGGATAAAACATACCTCAAAGAGAAAGTGTACCCTGTTTTGAGCGAACTGGCGAAATTCTATTCCACCTATTTGAACTACTGCACACAAACGCTGCAAGAGAAATTTCCACAAGACAATTTTTTTAAAGACGGCAATTACCATGCCATCGGCACAACGTCTGAACAACACGGCTGGACTTTTAAGCTTGAACGCAACATTGACCCGGTTGGGACACTAACAGCCTGTAAATGGGCGTTTTCCAAAGCAATTGAAGCGGCAAAAATACTGGGCTATGCCGACCAGGCACTACTTGCCGACTGGCAGGATAAACTTGACCACATGGCACCGTACTCTACTTTTACGAGTCAAAAGGATAAAACAACAGTCATCACAGATGTGCGCGGGCTTGACCCGTTCCAATTCCCTGTGGACAACGATACAGGCTACAATTTCTTTGACGGCACTGCACCTGTTCTTCGCACGGATGAAATCAATTTGGATTCCACAGACCCAAAGAAAAAGTTGTATTATGAGACGGCCATGCTTGTCGGCGGCGGCGATATGCACCAAGCGGGCTGGGCGAATCCGGGCGTGCCGCATTTGCTGGGCTATGACAAAAATCTCCTGCACCACAACACACCGACTTCTGCATGGTGGATTATGGAGGAACCCACAATGCTGTCTAAGCTGACGGATTTGGTACAGGCGGCAATAGAACAGCCGGACAGGCTTATTAACTCCCGCAGCGGCAGGATTCATCTCTTCCCCTGTGTGCCGGACGGCAGCACGATTGCATTCAAAAATATGCTGGCAAGGGGCGCGTTTCAGGTTTCCGCTGAACTGGTAAAAGGTGCTGTCACATACATTTCACTCAAGTCAACAAACGGCGGCGAAGCAATTGTGGTCAATCCGTTTGTTGACGAAAATCTTACCGTGTACGATCTAACGGACAACACAATACAAAAGCACAAAATCGCCCCGCAC
>JAISKR010000070.1 GCA_031260845.1 Bacteroidales bacterium | reverse complement strand
GTGCATATCTTCGGAATAGAAAATGACACAATCGGACTCAAGCACTGTCGCGACAATTATACTGTCAAAATTTTGAAAATCGTAAAGTTCGGCAGACAAAAAATACGTGTCGGCGATTTGTATTATGAAATGGCTAAACGACCTGCATATATTAAAAAATATCGGATAAATAATTTAAAGATTGTCGCTGATTGTTTTGAAAAACTCGTAATAATTAAACCATTGTTCCGGATATTTTTTGACAACGGTTTCGAGTTCGTCGGCGAAGGCTTGGGCGTAGTGTGCTGCGCGTTCGTTTTTGGCGCCTGTTGTGGGCGTTGCGAGGGGTTTAATATAGACGTGGTAGTGCGAAAGGCTTTCTTTCATCACAAAAACCGTCAGCACGGGTATGTCAAACTGTACCGCCAGCATGAAAGCGCCGAGGGGAAAATCTGCTTTCCCTTCCAGAAAGGCACATTCCGCGGTTTTGCCGTTGCCTGTGTTGCGGTCGCACAGTATGCTGATTACTTCGCCTTTCGACAGCGCGTCGTTGATGAAAAAAATGTGCGAGAAATCCTGTTTTACCGGAATCATCGAAACATTCCTTTTTTGAAAGGTTTTGTTTCTGTTTTTCATTATTTCCTTCGTTTCGCCGCCATACACAAGGGTGTGGATGCGTTTGTGGTCGTGTTCTTCCATGTAGCCGCTCAATTCAAAATTGCCGGTGTGCGCACTGGCAATGATAAAGCCTTTTTTATCATGAATCAAATCCATCATCCGGTCGTGACCGGTAAAATCAAAAGTGAACAACTTCTCATTGCCTGTATATACGGCAAACCGGTCTAACATACACTGCCCGAATACGAAATGATTGCGGTAGGTGTTGCAAAACGCCCGCAAAGGCGTGTTGTGGAAGTGTTTCCTGAAATAGCGGTATATCGGCAGGTATCCTTTTAGCCTGAAAAGCATATAAAACGGGACAACCACCGCCACTATCGCGTAAAGCGCCTTTATATTGATGATACGAAACAGTAGTAGCAGTCCTTTTTGTCCTAATGTGTTGCCGCCGGTGGTACCTTTCCACTGTCGATGAGATGCAGTCATAATTTGAGAGGGTGAGGAATCACTGACCGCCCGTTTTGCGCTCAATGTAATCGTAAAACGCTTTTAAAGTGGGTACGTTCGTCATTTCTTCGGGACTGATTTTGATGCCGAAATTATGTTCCACAATGACCACAATATCAACAAAATCCAAACTGTCAATGCCTAAATCATTTTTTAAGTTGGCGTCGTCTTGCAATTTTTCCCGGTCTATTTCTAATTCTTCAATTAAAAAATCATTGATGATGGTGATGATTTCTTCTCTTTTCATAGGTTTGTCTTAGGTTATGGGTTATATTTTTTGATGATTAAAGCGCTGTTGGTTCCGCCAAAACCGAAGGAATTGGACAGCAACAGGTCAATGTTTTTCATCGTGGTTGTCTTGATAATATTGAGTTTGGCAGAATATTCATCCGGCTGCTCGAAATTGATGTTGGGTGCGATGAACGAGTTTTGCATCATGATGATGGAATAGACGATTTCGCTGGCGCCTGCCATCCAACATTCGTGTCCGGTCATGGATTTGGTGGAACTGACGGGCGTTTTGTATGCACCGAACACCTTGTCGAGCGCTATGGCTTCAAACATATCGCCCTGCGGTGTGGAAGTGGCGTGTGCGTTGATGTAGTCGATGTCTTTGGCGTTAATACCGGCGTCGAGGATGGCTCGTGTCATGGCTATTTCGCTGCCCGTGTCACTGGGTTGCGAAAGTTTGGCGCCGTTGGACGAAAACCCGTAGCCGACCACTTCTGCCAATATCGTGGCGCCGCGTTTGACGGCATGGTCATAATCTTCCAAAACAAGGCTGGCAGCGCCACCACTGGGCACTAACCCGTCGCGGGAAGCATCGAAGGGGCGCGAGGCTTTGGTGGGTTCGTCCATGCGCACGGAAAAGGTACTGATGGCGTCGAAACTGCCCATCGACAAGAGATTGGTTTCCTGTGCACCGCCGCACAGCACCAAATCCTGCAATCCGTCGCGAATGAAGATGTAGCCGAGTCCGATAGCGTGCGAACTGCTGGCACAAGCCGCGCTGATGGTCATGTTTACGCCTTTCAACTTAAAGATGGTTGCCAGATTCATGGTTACTGTTGAGTTCATCGAACGGAACACGGCTTCGGAACCCAACAACATGGTATCTTTCTTCTCTAAAACGGTTGTGTGGGCTTCTATCACAGCCTTTGCCGAAGAATCATTTCCAAAAAAGACGCCCATCTCGTTGTTGTCGAGATAGTCCATGTCTATCTGCGCGTTTTTCAATGCTTCCAATGTCGCCATGTAGGCATATTCGCCCTGTTCGGACAGGCTGACACGCGCCCGCCTGTCCAACAAGCCTTTCAAAGCGGGACGTTCCACTATTCCCGTCAGTGTAGAGCGGTAGCCGTAAGTTTTGCGTTCCGGTTCCACACCAATGCCGGAACGACCTTCGTAAAGCGATTGTTTCACTTTTTCCAAGTTCTTTCCGATGCTTGAATAAATGCCTGTACCTGTAATGACTACACGTCGTTTCATTTATATTGGCGTTTATTTTAAGTCGATATTGGCGTTTTTAAGATATTCCTCTACGGCTGCTATTTCTTTGTATTTGGGCGTGTCTTCCACAAATACCGGCACGATTGCCCTTATCTCGTCGTATATTTTGCGCGTCGTGGGCGATAAGGAATCTTGTATTTTTAGGCAGTCAACAGCCTGTACCAGTGCCATCCAGTGAATAGCCATCACCTGAAACCCGTTTTCTACCACGTGTTTGCAAAGCAAAGCGGAATTGGTGCCCATGCTCACAATGTCTTGATTATCATTATTATTTGGGATGCTGTGAACGTACATGGGGTTGGACAGGGTTTGGCTCTCTGCCGTAGTGGAAGTGGCGGTGAATTGCGAGGCTTGCAGCCCGTAGTTGAGTCCCAACACGCCAAGATTGACAAATGGCGGCAGAATTTCATTCACTTTGTCGTGAAAAATGTAATTCATCTGCCTTTCAGCCAACATGGTGAGTTTGGTAACCGCTATTTTCAACTTGTCCATCTCAAACGACACATAATCCCCGTGGAAATTTCCGCCGTGATAAACGGTTGCCGTTTCCGGATCCACGATTGGATTGTCGTCCACCGAATTGAGTTCGTCGATAAGCACTTTTTCCGCGTTGTGCAACTCGTCTAATACCGGACCGAGCACTTGTGGCACGCATCTCAGCGAGTAATACGGCTGCACCTTGTGTTTCAGTATGCGTTCGGTATGTTTGTGATACAGCATGATTTCCCGTTTCAGGAAACATTGGCTGCCTTTGGCTATCGTTCGCATCCATGCGGCAATTTCCCGCTGCCCTTTGTGAAATTTCAGTTCATTGATGGTTTCCGACATGAAATCATCGTAGGAAGCCGCTATTTCGTTCATCAGCACCGATGCGGCAACTGCCCATTTCAGCAATGTGCGGGCATAAATCAGATTGACCAGCCCGATGCCGGTCATCACTGCCGTGCCGTTGGTGATAGCCAAACCCTCGCGCAGGTGCATCTGCAAGGGTTGTATGTTGCAGGCTTTGAGCGCTTCCGCCGACGGACGTATCTCGCCTTTGTAGCGCACTTCCCCTTCGCCGATGAGTGCAAGCGCTATATGCGACAGTTGCACTAAATCGCCGCTGGCGCCTACGCTTCCGTGTTCGGGAATCACCGGATATATGTCGTTGTTGATGAATTGCTGCAAGATTTCTGCTACCTGAAAGTGCACGCCCGATTTTCCACGCAGAAAAGTCTGCAAACGCGCTACCATTGCCGCTTTTACATAAAGGTCGGGGAGAGGAGCGCCTGTTCCCGTAGAGTGGCTGCGAATGATATTATACTGTAACTGATGGAGTTGATTGTCGTCAACGCGATATTGAGCCATCGGACCAAAACCGGTATTGATGCCATAGATAACTTTGTCTAATGCAAATTGTTGAAGAAAGTCGAAACATTTGTTGACTTGCTGTTCCTCCTCCGGGGATATGGAAATAGGTTGATGATTGAATATGATGTCTTTAAAACGCTCTATCTGTAACATTTATGAATTTATATAATCTATTAAAAAAACGCGCAAAGGTAGTAATAATATTACTATATCCACCTTCTTTTACAACAAATTTGCGATTCTACGTATGAATCGCCTCACCATAAGCCGCTTCTGCCGCTTCCATGATAGCCTCCGACATGGTAGGATGCGGATGAATGGATTTAATCAGTTCGTGTCCTGTCACTTCCAAATTGCGGGCAACGACTAATTCGCCGAGCATTTCCGTCACGTTCTCGCCAATCAGGTGAGCGCCCAGCAGTTCGCCGTACACTTCGTCGAAAATTAACTTGGCGAAACCGTCTTTTGCGCCTGCCGAAGCCGCTTTGCCGGATGCGGTAAACGGAAATTTACCGACTTTGATTTTGTAACCTGCTTCAATAGCCGCTTTCTCGGTCATCCCGACAGAGGCTATTTCGGGGGTGGTATAGGTGCAACCGGGGATGTTCTTGTAATTGAGCGGCTCGGGATTCAGTCCGGCAAGGTGTTCCACGCAGGCTATCGCTTCTGCCGACGCCACGTGTGCCAATGCCGGCGTGGCAATGATGTCGCCGATGGCAAAAATGCCTGCCACGTTGGTCTGATAGTGTTCGTCCACCTTCACCCGTCCTTTTTCGGTGGCTATATTCAGCGTTTCCAGACCGATGTTTTCGATGTTGGGTGCAATGCCAACAGCCGATAATACTATGTCTGCCTGTAATATTTCTTCACCTTTTGCCGTTTTTACGGTCACTTTGCAAGCATCGCCGGATGTATCCACGGCTGTCACCGTTGATGAGGTGAGCACCTTCATGCCTGCCTTTTTAAATGAGCGTTGCAACTGTGCAGCCACTTCTTCGTCTTCAAGCGGGACAATCTGCGGCATAAATTCCACCAAAGTCACCTGAGTGCCGATAGATTGATAAAAGAACGCCAGTTCGCTGCCGATAGCGCCCGAACCAACGACCAACAAACTTTGCGGCTGTTTGGGCAGCGCCAGCGCCTGCCGATAGCCGATAATTTTCACTCCGTCCTGCGGAAGATTAGGCAATTCCCGCGAACGCGCACCTGTCGCCAATATGATATTCTTGGCTGTGAGGGTAGTGGCTTTGCCTTCGGCGTCGGTAACGTTCACTGCGCCGTTTCCGGCAAGCACACCGTTTCCAAGGATGACGTCCACCTTGTTTTTCTTCATCAGAAACTGAACGCCTTTACTCATTCCTTCGGCAACACCGCGACTGCGGGCAACGATAGCCGCATAATCCGGTTTTGCTGTGCCTTCCAGCGCCACGCCATAGTCGGCGGCATGGGTGAAATAGCGATATACCTGTGCGCTTTTGAGCAGCGATTTGGTAGGAATACAGCCCCAATTAAGGCATATACCTCCCAGATGTTCCCGTTCTACAACGGCTGTCTTCATACCAAGTTGCGAAGCCCTGATGGCTGCTACGTATCCTCCCGGACCGCTACCTATAATTATTAAATCGTAATTCATTTATAATTGAAATTTATGGGGCGCAAAAATAAGAAAAAATCCTGTTTGTTGCGTTTAAATTTTGCATTTCTTTTTGGTTATTTTCGTTTCAGTGTGAAAATGGTGATTTCCGGTGGCATACCTATCCGTCCCGGAAACCCGATGACGCCTACGCCATTGTTCACATAAAGGTACTGATGGTTAACCTCGTACAAGCCTGCCCAATAGGGATACATGATTTGCGCCGGACTGAATTTGAATTTTCCCAACTTGACGCCCATTTGTGTGCCGTGTGTGTGTCCCGAAAGGGTGAGTTGAATGTCGCTTTTCCCCTGAATGTGCATCTGCCAGAAAGTAGGGTCGTGGGAAAGCAGTATTTTGAAAGGAATATCGCTAACGGAAGCGGTTGCAGTCGCAATATCGGCACGCCGAGGGTATTTTTTGCGTTTGCGGGTGCCCCAGTTTTCCACCCCTACGATGGCTATCCGGTTCAATGAATCTTTTTCAATCGTCACAGCGCTGTTTTTCAGTAAATTGAAGCCCGTCAGCGCTATATTGTGTTCCAATGTTCGCTGGTGAGCGGTGCTGTCGGCAGCGGTTTTCCACTTGAAGTAAGCGCCGTAGTCATGATTGCCCAAGATAGCCAGTTTCCCGCAAGGCGCTTCCAACTTTGCCAAATACGGGATGATGGGCAGCAATTCGTCGGCGACAAAATTGACGAAATCGCCGGTACATACAATCAAATCCGCTTGTGCCAAGGTTATAGAGTCTGCCAGATGAGCAAAATGGCTGTAATCGCCTAAAAAACTGCCGGTATGCAGGTCGGATATTTGCAAGATGCGGAAACCGTCGAATTGTTCTGGCAAATCGTCGAATGCGAGTTCGACGCGGTTGACGTGGAAATTGTGACGTCCGTAAACTATTCCCCACACCATCAAGAATATCAGCAATATGCCGAAAATAACGCCGGCTTTCGCCCATCGGTGAGGCGGTCTGCCGGAATGTAAACGCTGTGTGCCCCGTTTTTTATGGTATCTCCACGAAAAAAAGATGTCGGGCACGAGCAGGGTGAGAAAAGCCATTTTGGAACCGTAGAGCATCAGCACGGCAGCGAAAAAGTAGTAATAGACGGCAACCATGCGATAGTCGTGGACTATTTGTTGTAGAATAGCGCCACCGCCGACCACAGCAAGCATGAAAACCGCTTGCACGACGAAGAAACGATGTATCCTCCGCTGACGCCGCTTGAAAAACAACGGAAAAGCAAAACGAACGCCTTTGAAGGCAAGCCAATCCAAAGCCAAAAAAACGATAATTAATACTGCTGTCCTTAAAAACTCCATATATCAATCAGAAATTGTAAAATATTGAACGATGCAAAAATAGGAAAAAAATGCTCGAAAATAAAAAAATATTGCAAAGGTATTGTACAGATTGAAAAAAACGATGTATCTTTGCAGCCTCAAATGGTGGATGTAGCTCAGTTGGTTAGAGTGGCGGATTGTGGTTCCGTAGGTCGTGGGTTCAAGTCCCATCTTCCACCCTTTTTCAGCACCGGTTTAGCCGGTGTTTTTTTATGCGTCTTTCTTGGTTTTCCGGCTGCTTATCTCGTCGCGTATTTTGGATGCTCGCTCGTAGTCTTCGTTGTTGATGGCTTCTTGCAGCGACGCTTCCAATTCGGCTGCGTTTTGGGTGGAATGGTCTTCTCCCCTGCGACGCGAAGGATGTTGCGGTTCGGTGTTGAAGACAATACCTGAGCGGCTGATGATGTCTTCGGTAGTGTAGATAGGGCATTGGAAGCGCAATGCCAATGCAATGGCGTCGGAAGCGCGGGCGTCAAATTCCACTTTGCTGATACCGTTGTTGCACACCAATTTGGTGTAGAAAATGCCTTCTTCCAAATGAAAAATATTGACTTCTTCCAATATAATATTGTATTCGGTAGCAAATGCAAAAAACAGGTCGTGTGTTAGCGGGCGGGGTGGTTTCAAGCCTTCCAGTTCAATGGCAATGGCTTGTGCTTCGAAGCCTCCTATGATGATAGGAATACGTCGATTGCCGTTAGCCTCGCCCAGAATTAATGCGTATGCACCCGATTGCGTCTGGCTGTAAGAAATACCCAATACATTAAGAGATACTTTGTTCATCGTTAATCATACCTAATTGAAGACACAAATTTACGTTTTTTTTTATTACCAACAAAAAAAATAATAAATGGAATGATTATTCGAAAAAATGACTACCTTTGCCAAATGAAAAATATGCAGGCAATGAAAACGAAAATATTGTTTTTTGTACTGCCGCACTTAATGATGGCAGGACTGTTCGCACAAGTGCAGGACGAGCGTCTTTCGGATAGTTTTTCAAAATTCAAACCGAGATATGCCAGTACTTCCGTGAATAGCGGATTTATGTTTACTCCCGGCTATGGCTCGGCTTTCTACGTTGCTCCTCAGTTCAATTTTCAACTGACGCCGCGGTTTTATCTTCATACGGGAATCAGTGCGGTGCAATACAGCCTGATGCCCTCGCAAGTGGATGGCACTGTTCGCAATCGCACACAAACAGGCGTTTACCTTTATGCGGCAGGCACTTATTTATTAAATGAAAAATGGAGCGTCAACGGTTCGATGATGAAAAGTGTCACGCCGAAATCCGCTTATTCGCAAAACCGCTACAATCCGCCTACCAAAGCCATGCACGTGGGAGTGGACTATCGCATCACTCCGTCTGTGACCATTGGCGCGAAAATAGGCTACTCCAAAGGCGGGGACAGTTTCAACCATACCCGATTTCCATATTAAAAATTGACCATGAAAGCCGATGCAAGTATTGTAGTCTATATAATTGTCGCTGTGCTGGCGCTGTTTGGCAGTGGTATTGAGAAATACCTGAAAGCCAAAAAGGCACAGCAGCAACGTCCCGTGGTTCCCGCTAATGATGAGGAATTTGAAGATATACCCGATGAAACAGGCGAACAACAACCCACGTTGAAGGACATTATCAGGCAATTGACGCAGGAAGCGGAAGCAATGCCCGCATCGAAGCCAAAGTACGAACCGGAATTTGAATTGGAACCTACCAAAGTGCAGTACCAATCATTGGAAATTATCCCCACAGAGCCGGAATATATGGTGTCCCACACCTTTGACCTGCCGGATTTCGTCCATGTTGACACGTCGGAAGAAGAAAAAATAACAGAAAAGGTTTCCTACACATTTAATATTCGCGAAGCAGTAATAGCCAGCGAAATCCTGAATCGGAAATATTAATAATGGTTAATGGTTAAT
>JAISKR010000013.1 GCA_031260845.1 Bacteroidales bacterium | reverse complement strand
ACATACGGGTGAATAAGCAGGTTTATATTACGCGAATTTCAAAGTTTTTGCCCAATACTCCCGTGTCGAATGACGAGATGGAGGCTTATTTGGGATTGATTAACGGGCAACCGTCCCGTGCGCGGCGTATTATCTTGAAAAGCAATGGAATTAAGCGCCGGTACTATGCCTTGAACGCCGCCGGACAGGTGACGCATACCAATGTGGAACTGGCGGCGAATGCCGTAAAAGCGCTTTATGGACAAGGGTTTTCTGTGGACGATATGGAATTGCTGGCTGCCGGCACTGCGTCGCCTGAGCAACTCCTGCCTTCGCACGGCGTTATGGTGCATGGCAAATTGGGAGGAAGGGCAAACGCCGAAGTGGTTTCTTTTGCCGGCTCGTGTTGTACGGGCGTTCAGGCGTTAAAATACGGATGGATGTCGCTGCTCACTGGCAGTAAGAACAATGCGGTGTGTGTGGCGTCCGAAAGAATGTCGCCTTGGATGCAGGCGCGTTATTTCGACGGCGAAGCCGAGCATCTGAGTCAGTTGGAAAAACAGCCGATGCTGGCTTTCGAGAAAGAATTTCTGCGCTGGATGCTGTCTGACGGCGCTGCTGCCGTGTTGTTGCAGACCGAACCTGCCAAAGAGGGGCTGTCGTTTCGGGTGGAATGGATAGATTTATGTTCATACGCCCATATCAGGGAAACCTGTATGTATGCCGGCGCCGAAAAAGACGAAACCGGCGAATTGCACGGATGGACGTCGTTTTCGGAAGAGGAATGGCTCTCCGGCTCTATTTTTTCAATCAAACAGGATACGCGACAGTTGGGTGAAAACATCACGCAATTAGGCGGATTGTTTTACAAGGAAACCATCGAAAAACGGCAAGTCCGCATAGATGAAATAGATTGGTTTCTGCCGCATTTGTCGTCCATGTTTTTCAAGGACAAGGTGATGGAAGGAATGAAAACAGCAGGTTATCCCATACCGGAAGAGAAATGGTTTGTCAACCTGCCTGCCGTGGGCAATGTGGGTTCCGCTTCCAACTTTCTCATGCTCGAAGAGTTGTCCCGTTCGGGAAAATTGAAGAAAGGGCAGAAAATACTCATGATGACGCCTGAAAGCGCACGTTTTTCTTATGGATACACATTACTTACCGTTTGTTAATATCATTGAATCATGAAAGTTGAAGAAGTTCCACAAGACTGCGGCTACCTTGCTCCAACTAATCTTCGCGATATTTATTACGCGCTTGATGAAAACGGCAATTACTGTCAGGTGCCCAGCGTAGGTTGGGAGCCGAAAAACGAAGCCCTGTCCCTTGTATGGGAAAATATTGCGGACGAGGCGCAAAATATCCGGCAGGAAGTGCTGGCAGGCAAGAAAAGCCCACTGGCATACCATCTTGAAACGCATCTGTTCAGCGTCAAAATGCTGGCGTCATACACGGATATTCCCAAGAAAACAATCAAAAAACATCTGCAACCCGAAGCATTTGCACAATTGGACGACCAATTTTTGCAAAAGTACGCAGAGGTGCTAAGTATAACAATAGAAGAATTGAAAAGAGTCTGACGGATGATAAATTTTGAACATAAGCCGGCTGCACATTGCGAGAGCGGAGTGACTACGAATATGCTGAATTACTACGGCATTCGACTCACCGAGCCTATGGTGCTGGGCATCGGCGCGGGCGTGTTTTTTTCCTATATGCCTTTCATCACGCTGCAAGGGATGCCGGTGGTGTCTTTCCGCCCCTTGCCGGGACACATCTTTGCAAGGGTGATGAAACGCTTGAAAATCAACATCAGCACACGGCGCTTCCTCAACGAGAACCATTCAATGAAGGCTTTGGACAAGTTGGTGGACAAGGGCGTACCGGTGGGCATTGTGGTGGGAGTGTTTTTCCTGCCCTATTTTCCCAAGGAATTTCGCTTTCATTTCAACGCTCACAACCTTTGCGTGATAGGCAAGAAAGACGATATTTATACGGTGAGCGACCCTGTTTCGCTGGAACTCAATGAACTTAACCATACCGACCTGAAACGTGTGCGCTTTGCCAAAGGCACCTATCCCCCTATGGGGAAAATGTACTGGGTGAACCATGTCAACAGCACTTCGCCCGACCTGAAAGCCGCCATCATCGACGGTATCAAGATGAACTGCCACCGGATGCTCGATATTCCCATTCCTTATTTCGGCGTCAAAGGCATTTATCTCTTGGCGAAACACATGAGGCTGTGGGAAGAGAAGGCGGGTGCCCGCAAAGCCGCCCTGCAACTGGCGCAGGTCATCCGGATGCTGGAAGAGATAGGTACCGGCGGCGCGGGATTCAGATATATGTATGCTGCCTTTTTGCAAGAAGCCGCGCCCATCCTTGGGAAGCCGGAATATCTTGATTTATCTAAACAAATGACGGGCATAGGCGACCTGTGGCGCGACTTTGCCTGCGAAGCCGCCCGCAAATTCAAGAAACGCGGCGAAAATACCCTCACTTATGACCAGTTAGCCGATAAGTTGGTACATATTGCCGACGGGGAAAAACAGTTTTTCACGCAGTTGCGGCAATCCATTCAATCCATATAATGCAGACAACGCCGGCAATAGAAATCAGAAATCTGTCAAAAACATACAGGGGCAACGACGTCCCTGCTGTGGACAATCTTTCGCTGACTGTTCCCGCCGGTGACATTTTCGGCTTGCTGGGACCCAACGGCGCCGGCAAAACGACCATTATCCATATCCTGTGCGGGCTGCGTTCATTCGACAGCGGCGAGGTGCTGGTATGCAATCACTCTCTTAGAACGCAACTGAACGACGTCAAACGGCTCATCGGCGTGGTACCGCAGGACATAGCGCTCTACCCTTCGCTCACCGCGTTTGAAAACCTGAAAGTTTTTGGCGGCGTGTGGGGCATGAAAGGCGCCGCTCTAACCGAACGCATCGACGAACTGTTGACTTTCTTCGGTTTGGAAAATAGCAAGAACCGCTGTATCAAAACATTTTCAGGCGGCATGAAACGGCGCATCAACCTGATAGCCGGTTTGCTGCACCGACCGCAACTTCTTTTCCTCGACGAACCGACCGTAGGAGTGGACGTGCAGTCCAAAAGCCTGATTATCGACAACCTGAAAGCGATTAATCGCGAGGGTTGCACCATCGTCTATACTTCCCATTACATGGAAGAAGCGGAGATGCTCTGTACGCAAGTAGCCTTTATTGACGAGGGCAAACTGATTGCCGCCGGCGCACCCGAAGCGCTGATTGCGCAATCGCCGGATTGCCCGTCGCTGGAAGCGCTGTATTTGCAACTAACCGGTAAAAAACTTAGAGATTGATGCCCATGACGCTGTTAAAATCACTGATATACAAGGATAGTTTGCTGTTGATACGCGACAAAGCCGGTCTGTGTATGATTTTTCTCATGCCAATGCTGTTGGTGGTGATAATGGCTTACCTGCAAGACAGCACTTTCAATGTGATTCAGGAAACGCGCATTCCCTTGCTGCTGCTCAACAACGACAAGGATTCCTTGGGCATTGCCATTGAACGGCAAATGGAAGCCTCAGGCATTTTCGCCATCAGCAGGGACATCAACGGGCAGGCGGCTGGAAAGGACGAGATGGTGCAGGCTGTGGCAAGCGGCGACTTCATGATAGGCATCGTCATCCCCGAAAATGCTACCCGCAACATCCGCAAAAACGTGAAACGCTACGTGGCAGGCGTGTTCAACGGACAAAATATAACGCCGGCGGTAGATTCCGTGCAGGTGGACATCTTCATCGACCCCGTTGCCAAGAGTTCCTTCCTGCAAACCCTGATGAGCGCCATGCGGGAATACGCCGTGCGCACGGAAAGCGACTTCCTCTTCAAGGAAATCACCGCCGAAGTGGAAAAAATATCACCGATGCCGATGACCGGCATCCAACTTTCGAGGAATCAGGTGCGGTTCAGGGAACAGTACGCCATGCCCGACAGTCGCAGAGCCATTCCCAATTCCACCCAGCACAACATACCGGCATGGAGTATGTTTGCCATCTTTTTCATCGCCATATCCCTTTCGGGAAACATGATTAAGGAACGGGAAGACGGCAGTTTCACCCGCCTGCGGACTATGCCCTGCCCGCATTACCTGTATATCACAGGCAAAGTAGCGGTTTATCTGCTGGTGTGCCTGCTGCAATTTACCGCCATCTTCCTGATGGGAATGTACCTGTTTCCTTTGCTGGGATTGCCGACACTAACGCCGGGTGCACAACCCCTGTTGCTGTTGCCGGTGGGAGTATGTTCCGCTCTGGCTGCCATCAGTTACGGGGTGACAATCGGAAAGGTAGCCACCAGTCACCAGCAGGCAGCCATCTTTGCTTCCATATCCGTAGTGATTATGGCGGCAACAGGCGGAATCTGGATTCCCGTCTTCGCCATGCCCGAACCGATGCAGTGGGTGAGCCATATATCGCCGCTCAACTGGGGATTGGAAGGCTTTTACGACGTCATCCTTCGCGGCGGACGCCTTCGCGACGTTCTTCCGGAATGTGCAGCCTCGCTCGCATTTGCCGTACTGTGCCTGTGGGTAGCCAATCAAAAAACAAATGAATCGATATAAAATTTAAAAATAAATAGAAATGGAAAGAATAGAATTGACCGAACAGTTGAAAAAGCAGATTATCGAAGTGCTATCGTTAGAAGACGTGAAACCGGAAGACATAGACCCCAAAGCCCCTCTTTTTGTGGAAGGATTGGGCTTGGATTCCATTGACGCACTGGAACTGATTTTGCTGCTGCACAAAGAATACGGCATCAAAATTGAAGACCCGAAAGAACGCAGAAACGTACTGCAATCGGTCGATACAATGGTGGAATGGATTTTGGCGGGAAAAGTGTAGCGATACTGTGGTGATACCTTATCCGTTTTCCCGTTTCCTGAAATTTTCCCTACCTTTGGGGCAGTAAAAAAACCGATATGAAAACAAGAATTACATTGTTATTTCTGTGTTGTAGTTGCCTGTTGGGCGCTACGCCATACAATATTGCGCCGCAGGCGCGAGTAACAGTATCGTCTGAAAAAGACGGCAACAACAGGGGCGCCAACGTGTGCGACGGAATCATCGGCATTGAAAACCAAGGAGAGTGGTTATCTACAAGCAATATGACTTTCTGGGGACAAATCAATTATCCATGGATTCAATTGGAATGGGAACAAGCCCGAAATATCAACCGCATCGTACTGTACGACCGCGCTACGATGCAAAGTCATACTGCCGGAGGCACCTTGCATTTCAGCGACGGTTCCAAAGTGCTCGTACATTCCATTCCCAACAACGGATTGGCAAAAACAATGGATTTCCCGACCAAAAACGTTACTTGGGTTAAGTTTGAAGTGACTGATGGCGATGGCGTCCATCTCGGACTGTCGGAAATAGAAGTCTATCCTTCGCCCGAAGATTATACGGATTATGTGTCCAAGGTAAATCCATACGTGGAAACGGCTCGCGGACGTTATTTCTTTTTCGTTACGGGAAGCCAACCATTCGGCATGATTTCTGCCGCGCCATTGACTCGCAACAAAAACCAATACGGCGGCGGTTACAACTACAATTCTACGGAAGTGCTGGGATTTCCGCAAGTGCACGGCTGGATGCTGTCAGGCATTACCCTCATGCCTACTTCCGGCGACATTGACGCTACGCAGGGCGAGCAAACGTGGAAGTCGGTCTTTTCGCACGACGGCGAAGTGGTGCAACCGGGCTACCACCGGCTCTTTTTGCAGGATTACGGAATATGGGTGGAACAAACGGCAACCGACAGGGTGAGTTTCTACCGCTTGCGCTATACGAAAGACGACGTAGCCAACCTGCTGCTCAACCTTGGCGGATACGTTTCCACCTCTACGATGAACGACTGCCGCCTCACCAAAGTGAGCGACACCGAGATGGAAGGCTCTATCAATACCACAGGACGGCTGTGGGGCGGACCGGAAAACATACGGATTTACTTCGTCATGCGGATGGACAAGCCCTGCGAGCAACTGAACGGCTGGGTGGACAAAACCCACTACACCGACGTCAGCACCTTGCGAGGTCTGGACACGAAAACGTTCCGGCACGGAGAGAGCGGCTATTACGATTCCCCTACTGCCGGCGTGGCAGCCAAATACCACGTGAAAGCCGGCGATATCCTTCAAGTGAAATTCGCCATCTCTTACACAAGCATTGAAAACGCTCACCGGAACATGGACACCGACCGCAGCGGTTGGGATTTCGACGCTGTGCGGCAAAGTTCGCAAAAGGAATGGAACGAACAATTGGGACGCATCGACGTGAAAGGCGGCACCAACGAACAGCAAATCAAGTTCTACACAGACCTCTGGCACACCCTGCTCGGACGGCATAAGTTGGACGACGCTTCGGGTGATTATCCCGACTATACGCAAGGCGAGCGGGTAGGTTCCGTCACCCGCAA
>JAISKR010000312.1 GCA_031260845.1 Bacteroidales bacterium | reverse complement strand
GATTACCGATGAAGAATCGCAAAGATTAACCACCGATACGAAGAATTTAGCCATCAAAATCAATAATTATTTATCCTCACTTCAAAAACGCATCACAAACCAAACCAATTGAATCACAACGTATCACAATGAATAACAATAAAAAAAAACCATTGGATTTTAAGAAAGAATATAAGCAATGGTATTTACCCAAAAATATACCGACGCTTATAGACATTCCTGTGATTAACTTTGTTTCGGTTACGGGCAAAGGCAATCCGAATGACGGGAATGGCGAGTATCAAAAAGCCGTTGGATTGCTTTATGCTATTTCGTACACCATCAAAATGAGCAAAAAGGGAAATGAAGTCCCCGATGGATACTTTGATTATGTCGTGCCACCACTTGAAGGATTGTGGTGGGTTGAAAACGGCAGCGATTCGCAATCGAAATCAGAATATAATTGGACTTCAATGATACGACTTCCTGAATTTGTGAATGAAAAAGTGTTCGAGTGGGCGTGTAGGGAAGTGGCAAAAAAGAAGAAAATAGAAACCGATAAAGCCGTATTTTTTCCTTTTAAAGAAGGATTATCCGTTCAATGTATGCACATCGGTGCGTTTGATGATGAGCCGAAAACGTTTGCACAAATGGATGCCTTTCTGTCTAAAAATCATTTGATTAAAGATTTGAAGGTATCATGGCACCACCACGAAATCTATCTTTCCGACCCGAAGAAAGTGGACATTTCAAAGATGAAAACCGTTTTAAGAATACCTGTTAAAAATCAATGTATCACCATCGAATCACAATTGAATCACAACCGTATCACAACGAATCACAATTGAATAACGAATAACAATAAAATAAATATAAAAAAGTATGCCAAAAAGTCAATTTATCAACCCAAAGGACGTCCGCAAAGCCGGATTCATTGAGTTTGGGAAAATTCCTGTAAATCAGTACAAGAAGAAATTATCGGAAGAACGCGCCAACTATTCGGATGCGGATTTGCTTCGTATTTACCACGATATGGCGGTCATTCGCAATTTCGAGGAGATGATTAACGCCATCAAAATCGCGAGCGAGTACAACGGCGTGAAGTACAATCACCCGGGACCTGCCCATTTGGGCATCGGTCAGGAGGCGGCAGCCGTGGGAATGGCTTATACGCTGGGTGTTGAGGATTATATCTTCGGCTCGCACCGCAGTCACGCCGAAATCCTTGCCAAGGGCTTGTCGTCTATCGCCAAACTGAAAGACAAAGACTTGGCGAACATCATGAGTACCTTCGAGCAAGGCAATATCCTGCGTGTGGTGGAAAAGAACTTCAAAGGCTCGACAAAAGAGTTGGCGCAGTATTTCCTGCTCTACGGCGCAATGGCAGAGATTTTTGCACGCTCTACCGGTTTCAACCGCGGGTTGGGCGGCTCTATGCACGCCTTTTTCACGCCTTTCGGGATATACCCCAACAACGCCATCGTGGGCGGCTCGGGCGACATCTCGGTGGGCGCGGCGCTCTTCAAAAAAGTCAACCGGAAACCGGGTATCGTGGTGTGCAACATCGGCGACGCCTCGATGGCTTGCGGTCCCGTGTGGGAAGGGCTTATGTTTGCCGCCATGGACCAGTACAAACAACTCTGGGAAGGCGAGCATAAAGGCGGACTGCCGCTCATCGTCAATATCATGAACAACCAGTACGGTATGGGCGGGCAAACACGCGGCGAAACGATGGGTTACGACATTGCAGCCCGCATCGGCGCAGGCGTTAACCCCGAAATGATGCACGCAGAGCGCGTGGACGGCTACAATCCGCTTGCTGTGATTGACGCCTACAAGCGCAAACGCGAGATTCTGAAACAAAAGAACGGTCCGGTGCTGCTCGACGTGCTGACCTATCGTTACAGCGGGCACTCGCCGTCTGACGCCTCGTCATACCGCACCAACGAGGAGGTTGACGCATGGAAGGAACACGACAGCATTGTCACTTTCGGCAACGAGTTGGTGAAAGCCAAAATAGCCACCGCAAGCCGGTTGGAGCAGGTGCGCGAAACCGTCAAGGAGCAGATTACCGCCGCGCTGAAAATAGCCACCGATTTTTCCATCTCGCCCCTGATGGCTGAGCCTGAAAACATCGGCAAAATGATATTTTCCAACACTTCCACGGTGAGCATGGAAGAAGGTCGCAAACCCGACGTGCTGACGCCGATGGCGGACAATGCGCGTGTGAAAGCCATAGCGGGCAAAGAACGTTTCTACCTCGACAAAGAGGGCAAACCGGTGTCGAAAATGAAAATGTATCAACTGCGCGACGGTTTGTTTGAAGCCATTATCGACCGTTTCTACAAAGACCCGACCTTGGTGGCGTATGGCGAAGAAAACCGCGACTGGGGCGGCGCTTTTGCCGTATATCGCGGCTTGACCGAGGCGATACCCTACCACCGCCTGTTCAACTCGCCCATTGCCGAAGGCGCCATCGTGGGAACTGCCATCGGATATGCCATGGCGGGCGGGCGTGCATTGGTGGAAATCATGTACTGCGACTTCCTTGGGCGCTGCGGCGACGAGGTGTTCAACCAACTGCCCAAATGGCAGGCGATGAGCGGCAACGTCATCAAGATGCCGGTGGTGATTCGCGTGTCCGTCGGCTCGAAATACGGAGCGCAGCACTCGCAGGACTGGTCGTCGTTGGTGGCGCACGTTCCGGGGCTGAAAGTTTGTTTCCCCGCCACGCCCTACGACGCCAAAGGACTGATGAATTCCGCCCTGCAAGGCACCGACCCCGTGCTTTTCTTCGAGAGTCAGCGCATCTACGACGTGGGCGAACAGTTCCACGAAGGCGGCGTTCCCGAAGGATACTACGAGATACCCTTCGGCGAGCCTGACGTCAAACGCGCCGGCAAAGACGTCACCATCCTCACCGTCGGCTCGACGCTCTACACCGCACTCAAAGCGGCAGACGAACTGAAAGCGAAGTACAACGTAGAGGCGGAAGTGATTGACGCCCGCAGCCTCGTGCCGTTCAACTACGAGTTGGTGCTGGCTTCAGTCCGCAAGACAGGGCGCGTAGTGCTCACCAGCGACGCCAACGTTCGCGGCTCGTTCCTGAACGACATCGCGCAGAACATTACCCAATTAGCGTTCGACGAATTAGACGCACCGCCGGTAGTGGTCGGCTCGCGCAACTGGATTACGCCGGCTTACGAGTTGGAAAGCGCTTTCTTCCCGCAAAAGGAATGGATTATCGACGCCATCCACGAACGCATCCTGCCCTTGACGGGACACACCGCAACCACCAAATGGAACGACGAAGAACTGATTCAACGCAGCAAGGCGGGGGTTTAAAAATCAGGTGATACGGTGGTGATACAATGGTGATACAGTAGTGATACGGTGGTGATACAATTGTCTCACTATGAATCACGATTGACTCACAACTGAATCACAATAGTAAAAAACGGTAATCGGTGAACGGTTGCCGTTTTTTTTGTTTCTGATGCTGACAGGTCGAGGCGACTGTCAGGTCTTTGCGGGCTTTAATTACGGAAACCGTGAGAAAGTTCGTAATTTTTAATTCGTAATTGCCCCTGTCAAGCATCACTGTTTGCCACATTAGTGGCAACATATTGGTAGCCGTGGGTTCAACCCACGGAAAACGATATGTTTGAAAAGAAACAGCGCCGCGTAGCGGCGTAATATTGAATGTGGCGATAAATATTTGTCCGATTTCTTTGATTGACGTTTTCTTGTGTCGTTCAAGATTGCGCCGCTAACGCGGCGCTGCTTTTTTTTCGTGCATTTGTTCCGTGGGTTGAAAACCCACCCACGGCTACCAAGATATTGCCGCTAACGCGGCACGAGTTTTCTGCGTGATGGATGGCATTTATTTTTAAATCAACTCCGATTTATGCCACTCCACCTGTCAGGTCTTACCTCTTACCACTTACAACTAACCACCGTATCACTATTGAATCACCACCGTATCACCATTGTATCACTATTTATAACCACCTATAACTATTTATAACTATTTATAACTATTTGTAACTATTTGTAACATTTTTTTTGCAATTCACAAAATCTTGTTTATATTTGCGCCTTCATCATTCAGATATGATTATATCGTTTTATTCCACATACAGCACCCCTGTAAAGGGCATTTTAAGCCCTTTACAGCCACTTT
>JAISKR010000299.1 GCA_031260845.1 Bacteroidales bacterium | reverse complement strand
AACAACCAAGCTACAAGTTGCTCCCCATAGTGACGCCTACAGCGCCTGCTATACTTCTTTTAAAAAAATCTCGTCTATACATTGATTTATGTTTTTGTTATATGAGGGTTTTACGGGTTCAACACATCTTGCTGTTCTATATTATTTGTATTGATAATTACCGGTTTAGGCTTAATAATCAGGTAAGATATTTTATCGAAAACATCTTTTGCCGTGGTGATGGTGGCGTCTAACGGCACGAGTGTGTTTTTCCCCTTGTCCCAAAGCGAGATAGCCTCTATTTGCGGGAAAAATTCATTTCCTACCGTTGCTTTAATGTTCGCACGGTACAGCAACGCGGGTTGTCCGCAGGCAAACTCGTCCTCTTGCAAGGTAGTGCGGTTAAACTGGGGATAATACTCGTTGTAATCCCCTGCCAGATTCATTTCCATCCATAAAATCCATTCCGAATCAGGTCGTACTTCTGCCCTCACACGAAAATACTCATCCTTGGGCGTTGCGCCCGACACGGCTATTTCCTCGGCGCTTCTTTCTTTGCGGTCGCTATTGCTTCTGAAAATGCTGTTCCAACGGGGAAGCGCCACAGGCACATCCGATTTTCCTTCCCAGTCGCCCCGACTCACGCGATAGGTGATGAATATCGTCTGACATTCGCCGGTTTCAGGATTTTCCAACCACAAGGCAAACTGAGGCGGTTCGGCATAAGTGGAAAGATAAATCGTCTGTTTATTGATATGTATGTCCACCTCAATCTGCACGCGGTTATTGGTGCGGTGGATAACGTACCTTGCAACTAATCCTGCCACCACTGTCAAGAGGATTGTGGCGATGATAATGGTCTTCTTACTCAGTATTTTGGGCATATTTCAATATCCAATTAAATTCGGTTTAAGGTTGCAAAAGTAAGATTTTTTTTATCAATAAAAAAGCACATACGCAGATGAACTGTTAATGTGCTTTTTATTGTACTGAAATAAGGGGAAACCCTATTTTTTATGTTCTTTGTAATACTTAATCAGTTTGGGAACCACATCGTTCACATCACCCACAATCACGTAATCGGCTATGGCATTGATAGGTGCGTCGGGGTCGTTGTTGATGGATATAATCATGGCACTTTCCTGCATTCCTGCCGTATGTTGCACCTGTCCCGATATACCACAGGCGATATAGAGTTTCGGACGCACGGTGACGCCTGTCTGTCCTATCTGACGGTCGTGGTCGGCGAAGCCTGCATCTACTGCTGCACGCGAAGCGCCTACTTCGGCGCCGATAACGCTTGCCAATTCGAACAGCAAGTTGAATCCGTCGCGGGAACCCATGCCGTAACCGCCCGAAACAAGTATCGGCGCACTTTTGATATTCACCTTCGATTTTTCCATCTGGCGTTCAATCACGCGCACCACGAAATCCGTGTCGGTGACGTATTTGCTCAGGTTGATTTTCACCACTTCGCCCTTGTAGTTGGGGTCAAGTATCTCTTTCTTCATGACGCCCTCGCGCACCGTTGCCATCTGCGGACGGCATTCGGGATTGACGATGGTGGCGATGATATTTCCGCCGAAAGCGGGACGTATCTGGTACAGCAAGTCTGTGTACACCTTGTCTGCTTTCTTGTCCTCATGTTCGCCTATTTCGAGCGAAGTACAGTCGGCAGTAAGACCGCTGTGCAGAGCGCTTGACACGCGCGGTCCCAAATCGCGACCTATGCCGGTAGCGCCCATCAGGGCAATCTGCGGCTTCTCTTCCTCAAAAAGTTTCACCACGATAGACGTGTGCGCCTGCGTGGTGTAGGGTTCGAGTTTGGCGTCGTCGGCAACCCACAGTTTATCCACACCGTAGGGGATAATTTGCTTGCCGACATTGCTCAAATCCTTGCCAATCACAATGGCTTCGAGTTGACATTTCAACCTGTCGGCTAATTTGCGACCTTTGGTGCAAAGTTCAAGGCTGACGTCGGCTATCACGCCGTTTTCCACTTCGCAATATACAAATATATTATTCATTTTCGATTTTAAATTTTAAATTTTTGATTCACTGTCAATTGCCTAATGTCAATTAACCCAAAGTGTGATTGGTGATGAGTTCCACCATCAAGCCTTCAATGTCGGCATTGGCATTGGTGAGGCGTTTGGTGTCTTTCGCCTGAAACACAATGTTTTCGATTTTCTTCACCTTGGTAGGCGAGCCTGACAATCCGAGGTCATCAGCGTTGGCGTTAATGTCTTTGGCAGTGATTTCGGCAATTTTGAGGTAACTGCGGCTATCGTACAAAGCGGCGTCGCTGCCTTTTTCCTGTATCTCGGTAGCAGTTTGCGCGTATTTGTACTTCATCATCAGTTTGACGTTGCGTGGGCGACATTCGGGCGCCGAACCGTTCACCGTTACTAACAGCGGCAGAGTGCCTTCCACTGTTTCCACGCCTCTGTCTAAACGACGTTTCAACCGTATGGTTTTACCGTCTATTTTCTGTACTTCTTCGGCGTATGTAATTTGGGGAATGCCCAATTTTTCAGCCACCTGAGGACCTACCTGAGCGGTATCGCCGTCGATAGCCTGCCTTCCGCAGATGATGAGGTCGTAAGCGCCGATGGCACGGATGGCACAAGAAAGCGCGTAAGAGGTTGCGAGCGTGTCCGAGCCGGCAAAAGCGCGGTCGGTGAGAAGGTAGCCGTTGTCGGCGCCGCGATACATTCCTTCGCGGATAATGTCGGCGGCGCGAAAAGGTCCCATCGTCAGCAGGGACACCGTAGTGCCCGGATGGTGGTCTTTAATCCTCAACGCCAATTCGAGCGCATTCAGGTCTTCGGGGTTGAAAATGGCAGGCAAGGCAGCCCTGTTCACTGTTCCTTCCGGCGTCATAGCATCTTTCCCTACATTGCGAGTGTCGGGAACCTGCTTTGCCAACACAATGATTTTTAGTCCGTTCATCTTATTCAATTCGATTTTGATTACAAAATTTCAAGGGGCAAAAGTAGGGATTTTTTTTGTAAAATGTAGTTTTTTACAACACATTTTTGCGATAATTGCATTTTCTACATATTAGAAGGCTATGCAAAGTAATTTTTCTGCTCGCTTTTTATTATCGTTTCTTCAAAAGTTTCGTCTGAATATAAATTGAAAATCAAGGACTTATTGGTCATAAATTCCTTCCATGCCGAAATTTTCGATAAGGACTCAAAATCAGCAATTAATAATTGCAGTTGCTCATCGGGCTTTTCCGCTTTTATTCTGTAAATCCAAAGCGGGGCATTCCGAACAATTAACTGATTTTTATTGTGTTCGTCTATTGTTATCTGAATATTTTTTTCAAAAAATAAATAGGGCAAACCTTCGTTCAATTTATTAATGCATTGGATAATAGTTTTTTTAGCAAATTTATTATCGTTCCACCATTTAATAATGTTGAGAATCATCCCCCCACCGAGTATGCCTGCAAACGAGATAAAGGGGATTTTGTTGTCGCTTTCTGCGAAAAATAAAAAATAAACCACGACCAAAACAAGTGCCCATCCCAAGTACCAATAATATATTTTCCTTTTCATGCTGATAAAAATAATTGCACAAAGATAAAAATAATTTTTATTTTTGCTGCCACCTTTTTGCAATTTTGCATCTTTATATTGAATGATGAACGATATCGAATTTTGGGATGCGGCTTATCGCGAGAATGCTTCGGCGATGCAGGCGGTTATCAGGCGTTATGTATCTGATAATCACTTGGCGCAGGATATGCAAGGCTTTGGTTGATTTTTCCGGTCAAAATGGCTTACATAGACCGCTTATATCAATCGAAATTGTCGGATTTTACCCTTCCGGCGCCGACGGATACCGGTTTTTTGACCGCAG
>JAISKR010000267.1 GCA_031260845.1 Bacteroidales bacterium | reverse complement strand
CCAGACTTCCGAGGGTACAGACAGTTGCTGCGAGGCGCTCTGCTGCGGATGTGCAAACGTTGCCTTGACGGTTAACGCCTGCTTTTGGTACTTCTGCCCGCCTTCCTCGACAGGCGCTGCTGTGCCGAGTTCCAGACCGTTCGACGTTATATTTCCATGCCCGAAGGACAACGGAATTTTCTTTCCGCGTACCGTTACGGAAACGCTGTCGCTGCTCAGCGCAAGCGGAACAACGAACTTCCCGCCGTTGAAACGCAGTTCGATGTTTTCCTTGTAAGCGGTCGCCGTGGCGTTTTTCGATACAACGGCATACGTCGGCGTTCCCGGCGTCTCGCCTTCTTCGAGAACGACTTTGTTCGCCACCGTTCCGGCTTTTGCCGTCGCAACGGCATTGAGGCTGACGGTCGTGTCCTTGGTTGAGGCTTTGCCGTCTGTCTCGAAGGTCAGCGTCAACACCGCCGAGCCGGTATATGCAAACCGAACGCCGTCGGTCGCGGTAACCACAGGCGCTCCCCAAGAAACGCTTTTCACCTCCGCGCCCTTGTAAACAGCCTGCGCAACCGGCGGAGCAGGCGGAACGGGAGCATCGTCGCCGTTCTTCTTGCAACCGGAAAAGCATATCGCCATCATCAGGGCGACTGTAATAATTGACAATTTTTCGTCACCTGACAGTGTAGAGACGCCCAATTGGGCGTCTCTACGGTTTGTGGATTTCGTTTGATAATCTAATGTATTCATTTTGATATGTATTTAATTTGAAATTCGTAATTCGTAATTGACACTGTCAGGTCGAGGCGACCCTGACAGGTCTTTGGGCGCGTGTGTAACTGACGACTGCATACGTGCTCAGCCAAATTTATGCTCAGTGTAATTGCCTGTTGCATACGTGCGCAGGCTCGGTTGCATACGCGAGCAATCGTTGACTGCATACGTGAGTAACCGTCGGTTGCATACGTGAGGAAATTTTGCTGCATACGTGCGGAAGTGTTGATTGGACAGGTGCGGGGATTTGCCTGCGCACGGGCGAAGATTTTGTTCCACCCGTGCGCGGCAATCACCCTACACTGATGTCTCGAATTTCATGTTTTTCAACACATTCCTGAACTCGCTGCCCGGCGTGAAAACTACTTTAACGCCGTGAATCTTGCTTACGGTAAATTCACTTGCGTCGTTCACGCCTTCGCTCGAAAAGGAAAGGCGCAACGTACCGAACTCGCCGAGGTTGACGCTCTTGCCCATCAGCAAATACTTGGGCATGACGTCAATCAGATTTTCGATAACGTTGGACACGTCGCCCCTCGACAGCGACGAGGTAAGGGCGAGTTCCTTTGTAATGTCCGTCTTGGTAATACGACCGTCGTTTACCGGTGCAGCATACTGTTTCGACTGGCTGCGGTCTTGCGGGTTTACCCGCTGAATCATTTTGTACTTCATATTAATTGAGTTTTAAATTAAATTTGGTGATATAAGTCCGTTGATGAACACTGTCAGGTGCAAGCACAAGACAGGTTTTTGCGCACACAGGCAGACCTGACAGTGTTGTCTCGACCTGTCAGTGTCAATAAAAAAGTCGTGTTAGGGAAAGGTGCGAAAAGCAGGTTTAAACAGCCTTAGCGCGCGTTGTAATCCACTGAAAAGAGGCGTTTATCCCCCCCAAGTTTGGGAAAGTGGCTGTAAAGGGCTTAAAATGCCCTTTACGGGGGTGCTGTATGAGTGGCAAAACGACATAATCATATCTGAATGATGAAGGCGCAAATATAAACAAGATTTTGTGAATTGCAAAAAAAATGTTACAAATAGTTATAAATAGTTACAGGTGGTTATAAATAGTTATACAATGGTGATACGGTGGTGATTCAATAGTGATACGGTGGTGTGACAATGCAAAACTTTTCAATTACCTTTCTACCCAATTTTCAATTTTTAAGTCCTTTCTGCCTGATTATTGTGTCAATATTGAATTTTCCTGTAATACAATTCCATCCGGTACAGCAAAACGGACATATTTAATGGAAAAGCCTTTTGCCATGAACATTTTTTCATAATAGGTTTGAACGGACAGTATGGAATCCGTTAAGCCGGAATGGTACAAATCGTCTGTACATAACTCTACGGGAAGCCGGTTGCGCTCAATCAAGCGGCAGGTGTAATCGAACAAACTCCGGCTGTCTGTTTTCAGGTGAATACAACCGCCCGGGCAGAGAATAGTCCGGTACGATTCCAGAAAACGCGCAGAAGTCAGCCTTTTGTTGGCGCGGCTTTGTTGCGGTTGCGGGTCGGGGAAGGTAATCCATATCTCCGACGCCTCGCCGGCAGCGAAACAGGATTGGATGAACTCTATACGTGTCCGCAAAAAGGCTACATTTGCAAGTTCGTTTTGCAGTGCATCCGTGGCGCCTACCCACATTCGCGAACCTTTAATGTCCATGCCGATAAAGTTTTTTTCAGGATGCTGCCGCGCCAAGGCAACGGTATATTCGCCCTTGCCGCAGCCCAATTCCAGCACTATCGGGCGGTCGTTGCCGAATATCTCCTTGCCCCATTTCCCTTTGGTGCGGTAGTCGGTGCGAAACACCTCTTCAAACGGCGGTTCTATCACATTCGGATAACTCGCCATATCGGCAAACCGCTGCAACTTATGCTTTCCCATGCCAAATTATCGCTTCGTTACTTTTAGCATGACGCAGCCGTGCCGCGGAATATCAAATGAGGCGACTTTACGTATATCGCCCAAGTCGGTCTGTCGCCATAAATCACGGGCAAAAAATTTTCCGTCGTAACCCAAAGCCTTCCAATCCACCTCGACCACACTCCCGAACGGTCGTTTGTTGAAAACAGCAATGGCGGTGTTTCCGTCATGCAATTCCTTTTTCCAGATTTCAATCAAATCTCGGTTTTGAATACAATAGCCCGCCTTTCCCAATTTATCCTGATCAATATCAATCACCTCCGCATTGCATAAAATATTTTTGGTAAAATCGTCTAATGTAGTGATTTCCCCGCTGAAAATCAACGGCGCCGACATCATGCTCCAAAGCGTCATGCAGGTGTAGTGTTCACTGGGCGACAACGGCGAAAGCACGGCTTTTTGATTCGCCCAGTCGTAAATATTTCCGAAAAGAAGATAGTCAGGGTCATTCCAACCATCCGGTCCGGAATACTCCCGTATTTGTTCCTGAAAGAAGCCGATACTGAACATACTTGCAGACAGTTCCTGAGTGCTTGCTCCGAGATCGCCCGTAGTTCGCCACGAGTTGCCACCGACTTCCTTTCCCCATTTCCACACGTCGCCCATGCCGTACTGGCACATATTGAGGATAATGTCCCGCGGGGCTTCTTTGATGAGTTTTGAAATCAGCAGATAAGGCTTTTGCATATTTTCCAAATCGTGTACCGGCACTTCCTGTCCATAAGAACACCAGTCATATTTCAGGAAATCAAAACCCCAATCAACATACGATTGAATATCCTGTGCTTCGTGTTCAAAAGAGCCTGCGTAACCGCCGCAGGTAGAGCGCCCGGGCGAGGAATACAAACCCGCTTTCAGCCCCAGCCGATGAATATAATCAGTCATCGCTTTCATGTCGGGGAAATTTTTGTTGGTACGAATCGTGCCGTCCGGATTTCTGACGGCGCCACCAATAACAAGGTCATTGCTACCTACCTTTATTTCCCATCCGTCGTCAATATTGACATAAGCATAGCCAAAATTCACCAATCCCTTATCGTACATGGCTTGTGCGCTTTGCTCCATAATGTCCTGCGTTACGCCGGTTGCGTAGATATACCAACTGTTCCATCCGATATGCGGCGTAAGAGCCAATCCGCCGCCAATGTGTATTTCGAGCGTGTCATGGCACTCTCCGAGGCTGTTGGAAACGGTAAGCGGCACGATATATTTTCCTTCGCGACTACAAACGCCGGAAATAACGCCGGTCGCTTCGTTGAGCGACAGACCTGCCGGCAAATTGGCGGCTGCAAAGGTCATGGGGCGATTGCCGGTTGCGGCAATGGTGAACAGAAAAGGCTTTGCAGGCGAGGCGCCGGTGATTTTCGCGCCGTTTACCCGTGGTTGTGGGGCAGGCGGCGGCGTCAAAATGTAGCGTTCCTCCGAGTGGTCGTCTTTGATGGCAACGGGCGCGGAAAAAACAGTGAATTGAGCATTCACCCAGTCGGCATGGTCGCTGTGATTGCCGTCTGAGGTCGGGTCAACGAGCAGATACAAATCGGTCACACCCTTCAATGCTACTTCAACCGGTTTCGGCGCGTCGCCTTTTTTCATCACGCCACTGTTGAAAGCCGTTCCCTTGTTGGTAAAGACGTAAAATACCACCGAAGCGTGCGAGTCGGCATTGTCGTCCACGCCCGCCAAGGCGGTGAATGTGCCTTGCCGTCCGTCTAAACGGATATGCGCCTCGCCGGTGGCATGGGTGCCGAATCCCTTCTCATACGGCGTTCCTGCAATGGACAGCGGCGTTCCGGAAATAGACAGATTGGCTTTGGTTTCACCCCAGCCAACGGCAAATGCCGACAAGTCCAATTCGGTAATTTCTACAACTAACGAGGGGTGGCTACAACCGACAGCCCAGCCCGCAACGAATAATAAAATGAATAACCTGATATTTAATTTCATCTTTCAATTTTTATTTAATGGATTTTTCAATTTCTTCTAATGATTGACCTTTGGTTTCGGGTAGCATGATGCGGACAAAGATAAACCCTGCAATACATATTATGCCGTAAATCCAGAAGGTGCCGTGAGCGCCCAAGCCTTTATTCAGCATCGGGAAAGTATAGGTCAGTACGAAACAAGCAGTCCAGAGGGCAAATGTAGAAACAGCCATCGCCAATCCCCTGATACGGTTGGGGAAAATCTCGGATATTACCACCCAGACCACCGGCGCCAAGGTCATGGCATAACAGGCAATTGCCGCCACAACAAGGCACAAAACCGGTATGCCGGTTATCCCGAAGTAGTAACAGGCGCCCAGAATAGCGTAAACCGTTGTCAGTCCAATGAGTCCCAACAGCAACAGGGCGCGGCGCCCCAATCTATCCACCGTGTACATACCTGCGAACGTGAAAATCACGTTGGTAACGCCCGTCACAACAATATTAAAGAGCGTATCCGACACGCTGTATCCTGCTGCGGCAAACACCTCCTGGGCATAATTGAAAATAACGTTGATGCCGCACCATTGTTGCAAGATAGCAAGTACAACCCCCACCAGCAAAATACGGGGCATTCGTCCTGCCAACAGCAATTTGTAACCCGATTTATCTTTTTCTGCGTCAAGCGATTCTCTTATTTCCTTCATCTCTTTTTGGGCATGATCCGCGCCGCCAACCCGTGAAAGAATACCGGCAGCCTTATCGTAATGATGACGACCGGCAAGCCATCGCGGGCTTTCCGGTATAAAAAAGACCAGCACAAAGAATAAAACAGCCGGAACTGTACAAGCCCAGAACATCCAACGCCAGCCCCACTGTCCGTTCCAGGAGGAAAACATATCTTCGCCCGTCAGAACGGGATCTGCTATCAGCCAATTCATCAATTGTGCCGACAGAATGCCCAACACGATGGTCAACTGATTGATGGAAACGAACCGTCCGCGCACATTAGCCGGCGATACTTCGGCAATGTACATGGGCGAAAGATTTGACGCGATGCCTATCCCTATGCCGCCAATGATGCGAAAGAAAATGAACCATGAAATATGCTGCACTCCGCCCGTGCCAAGGGATGCAATGACGAACAGCAAGGCAGCCATTTTCAGCAGCGGTTTTCGTCCGTAGCGGTCGGCTAAACTGCCGGCAATGGCGACGCCTGCCAGACACCCCAGTATGGCGCTGCTCATTGCCCAGCCCTGCATCCATGCCGAGCCGGAAATGCCGAAGAAAACTTCGTAAAAAGGCTTGGCGCCGCCAATGACCACATAATCATAGCCAAACAGCAACCCGCCCATAGCCGAAATTAACGAAATCAGTAAAAGATAAGAAGAACGATAGTTGGACATATTACATTATTTGGGACAAAAATAATGAAAATTCTTGTTTCAAGTAAACAAAAAACAAAAATTCTTGCAAAATAAATATCCCTCGGCTTATTCCGGTAGATATTTCCGCAGTTCTTTCAGCAGAATTTCCGGCGCTTTCTTCGGTCGTCTGGTCTTTGCATCCACAAATATCAGTTCCGTTTCACCTGTATTTAACAGGGTTTGCTGTTCGTTGTATATTTCGTAGAAAAAATGGATACGAACGCCCGGCAACTTTTTCAGTATCACTCTGATGGTCAGCAAATCATCATAATGCGCCGCGTTAATATAACATACATTCAAGGAACGCACCGGAAGCAGGATTCCTTCCTCTTCCATCTTTCTGTAACTCAGCCCAAGGGTGCGCAGCCATTCTGTCCGTGCCACCTCGTAGTACAAAGGATAATTGCCGTAATAGACATAACCCATCTGGTCGGTTTCGCCGTATCTTACCCGCACCTGCGTATCAAACGTGTACATAATCGGCTAAGGATGAGATGAGTATTTGATTTTCTTCGGGCGTGCCTACGGTTATTCGCAGACAGTTGAGGCAGAGCGAAATATTGCTTCTGTTGCGCACAATGACGCCCCGTTCCACCAAATATCGGTAAATATCGTTGGCGTCAGTCATTTTGACAAGCAGGAAATTTGCATCGGTGGGGTACAATTTTTCCACACAAGGCAGGGTAGCAAGACGTTTCTGCAATTGTTCCCTTTCCCTGAGAAGCACTGCCACCCAATCCTTCACTCTTTGCGGATTTTCCAGCATTTTCAGAGCGTAATCCTGCGTCAGGCGATTGATATTGTAGGGATATTTCACCTTATTGAGTATCTGCACGATTTCCGGTGTGGCAAAAGCCATTCCGAGCCGTACTGACGCGCTTGCCCATGCTTTGGAAAATGTCTGCAATATGATCAGATTTTCGTATTGTCCCAACTCATGCAGGAAAGACGGTTGTCCGGCAAAATCAATATAGGCTTCGTCAAGCACAACGATACCGTTGAATGTTCGGATGGTTTTGACGATTTCGTCGCGGTTCAGCAGGTTAGCCGTCGGATTGTTGGGCGAGCAGAGAAAAATCAACTTAGTATGCCAGTCGGTAACATTCAGCAAGTTATCAGCCGAGAAATTGAATGATTCATCCAGCAGCACTTTCCGGTATTCCACATGGTTAATGTCTGCCGCCACCTTGTACATACCGTAAGTAGGGTCAATTGCCACTACATTGTCTGTACGCGGTTCGCAAAACACGCGATACAGAAGGTCTATCGGTTCGTCGCTTCCGTTGCCGAGAAAAATACAGTCCGGCGTTATGCCCTTTACTGCGGCAATGGTCTCTTTGACTGCACTTTGCAAGGGGTCAGGATAGCGGTTCCAAATCGCATTATAGGGATTTTCGTTGGCGTCAATGAAAACAGACGCCTCGCCTTTAAATTCAGTTCTTGCCGATGAATAAGGTTTAAGATGCCATATATTCGGACGAACTAATTGTTCTAAATTCATTGAAAATATTTTTATTTTCGCTAAGTGTTTGTCTTATATGCGTTAACAAGATTAAGAATGAAAGAAAAAAGAGCGTGATTGGCACCACACTCTTTTTATATTCTTATGCAAGGATTTTAATATTCCCACAAATCCTGTTCCCAATCGAATATTTCGTTTTGTATCCTTTGCGCTTCGTACAAAGCGTCCAAACCTGAAGCATATTCAGCAATCGAACGATTGTTATACACATTGGAAATCTGATAGATATGACCATCGTAACGATTTTGCATAAAGAAATCATCAAAAGATTGATTTTGTGCATCGTTAAAACGGTTGAATATCGGATGGCGCGACAAAATAGGTCTTGCTTCAGGCATATAAATCCAGAAGGTTTTCGTCTTTACCATTTCAGCGGCGGCGCCATCTTCTCCACCAGCCGTTTCGCCAGCCTTTTCGTCTTCCCTTGAAGAGAGGCGAATGGGGCAGATACCGATCACCTGACGATTTATCACAGAATGTTTTTTATCAAAGTAAATTTTTTCTTTGACCATGATTAATTTGACCTCATCCGTCTTGCGACCTTCGTTTCTTTCTTGAGATATCATATTTCCATCAGCATCGGCAACTTGAATTGTGTCGTGTTTTGCACCAAATCTCTGATCTATTTCCGTTTTAGTAAGCGCACGTACAAATTCATTATTGGGATCATCCGCATCATACGCAGTGAGTTCACCAGAGTCAACACCTTTCAACAACAAATTGGTCAAATTAACACGGCTGCCGATAGGCGCAGTCGGGTAATACAGCGGCATATTACGTTTTTCACGAAGATCAACCATTCTCCAAATGGTCTTATCGTACAAAACATCGGCTTCCCGCACGTAAGATAAAGGAATGGGCAATTTACTTGCTATATTTTCCTTTGTATATACTTCCGTCTTGTAATCAAGAATCGTATTGGATGAATCGGGCGCTACAACCGCCTGTCCAAACAGTATTGATCCGGGAATGATCAAAAAACTTAACCCTAATAATAAACTTTTTACTCTTTTCATAAATCAGACTATTTTATATTAATTTATACTGAAAGCAATTGCCGGAAGTTCCCTTGCACTACCATCAGGTCCAACAACCTTGATTCCTTCAAAATATACTTTTTGCCCTTTTGACAAACTATTGATCAACGCTTTCTGTTCAGCCGTAATAGCAGCCCCTTTGGTGGGTTTGGTTTGAGTAAAACCCTTCACAACTGCTGACACGGTAAATTCTGTTACACGGAATTTCAAGTCGAAATCAAAATTCTCCATATCGGCTTGAACTGCTACCTGTGCAGCCAATACTGATTTGTCGATTTTACCGCCGATTTTGCCTGCCACCTTGGCAACGGGATTAGGAACGGTTTTTACGCGATAATCCATTTTACCCATAAACTTACCATTGGCATTCACCGTTACGGTAGCCACTG
>JAISKR010000228.1 GCA_031260845.1 Bacteroidales bacterium | reverse complement strand
TTATCTCGTTCGGTCCCACCATCCTGCACCCGCATTCGCCCGGCGAAAAGGTGAGCATCCCGACGGTGGCGCAGTTCTGGAAATATTTGGTGGAAACGCTGAAAGCGGTGTAAAAATACCGTTATACGGTTGTTACACAGTTGTGCCTTACGGTAGTTTTTCGGTTATCGTGGGTGATAATAAATCAAGCAATGAAAAGGCAATTATTTATTCTTCTTTTAGCAATCAGTTCGGTTTATGTGCAAGGCATCACAATTACCCACGGTCCCTATTTGTGCGATATGACAACCGATGGAGTTACTGTCGTATGGACAACCGACTTGCAGGGACCTGCTTGGGTAGAAACGGAAAATACCGTTACGGCAGAAAAAGCCGACTATTACGAAGTCGTAGCCGGAAATATCGTGGCTATCGCAACTTTACACCGTGTGCGTATCAATAATTTGAAACCCGGTACGAAGTATAATTACCGGATTTTTACTAAAG
The DNA here is from genome assembly GCA_031260845.1 of Bacteroidales bacterium. Lineage (GTDB taxonomy): Bacteria > Bacteroidota > Bacteroidia > Bacteroidales > UBA4181 > JAIRLS01. The sequence continues at coordinate 2,398 of JAISKR010000228.1, read as the reverse complement.
AAATTGGATTGGATTTGGCTACTTTGTCTGTCAATTATGGAGAAACTGTCGCAAGCAATGACTTTTCGCACAACCCTTTGTCGTTTACCACTTTCAGTAAAGACAAAAAAGACATTTCGTTTGTAGTTTTGAATGACATACACAGCCGTACCGATTTTATGAAGGAACTCTGTAACGAGGTCGATTTCAAAGCCCTGGATTTTGTTTGCTTCAATGGCGATATGTGGGAATGGCTGCTCGACGAAAATATGATTTTTGACGGTTGTATGGATGCCGCCGTAGAGATGTTCGCTTCCGAAATACCCATTGTTTTCAATCGGGGAAACCATGAAACAAGAGGACCTTATGCCATCCCTCTTATCAATTATTTTCCCACTGTCAACGGAACGTTTTACTATCAATTCGGTATCGGCGACGTTTGCTTCCTTGTTCTCGACGGAGGGGAGGACAAGGAAGACAGTCATCCCGAATATTTTAATCTGGCTGCTTTTGATTCGTATAGAGAAGAAGAATCCCGTTGGCTGGAACAAAATGTAGTATGTCCTGAATTTCAAAACGCTAAGGCTCGCATCGTCTTTCTACATATTCCGCCCATGGTCAGCACAGGTCATGGCAGTTTGCATTTGCAGAAAACCTTGATACCCATACTCAACCACGCGAAGATAGACGTTATACTTTCGGGACATACACATTCTTATATTTACCGAGAAGCCGACGCCACGTCAAATTTTCCGACAGTTGTCAATAGTAACAAAACTTATATGTTGTGTACCATCAAAGACGGACAAATTCGAGTGGAGATGAAAGGACAGAATCCCTTGGCAAATCATACACACGAGTTTCAAATAAAAAACCGTAAATAAATGATTCGGCAATAATCTTCAAATCAATGATAAAGATTTTTATGAATTTGGATTTTTACAATCGTTACACACGCGAATACAGGGAACAGTCTTGTATCCTGATTAATAACAATCAACTCATTAAAACTTGATTGGAATGAAAAACACTAAATTGTACACAATTTTACCGCCGTTAGTGTAAAACGTCCATCAACCTACGAAACCTTCGTAGCCCTACGAACTCTTCGTAGGTTGTCAAAACATTTCCCAAAATTTTGTCCATCTCAATATTTTCCTCTACATTTGTAACTTGAAATTTTGTGCATTCATTTAATCATCATAAAGACATGAATCTGAAATCAGTAGGTTTAGCCATTGCCGTCGTTTGCCTGATGGGCGGCTGTACGTCATCTTTGTCTGTGGACAAATTGAGTTGCGAGTATTTGACCAATCCGGCGGGAATAGACGTGGAGCATCCACGGTTTTCGTGGATTATTGACGCTGCCGGCGAACGGGGCGTTTACCAGCAGGCTTACCGCGTGGTGGTGAGCGACAAGGCGGACGAGTTGCGCAACAAAACAGGCAATTGCTGGGATTCCGGATGGACGGACTCGGATAACAGCATCAGCGTGGAGTATGCCGGACTACCGCTTGTCGGGAATCACGCTTATTTCTGGCAGGTCGGCGTAAAGGTGAACGGCAGCGAGATATGGAGCAAGCCGGCAAGTTTCCGTACCGGACTGCTTCGGCAGGACGAATGGAAGGCGCAATGGGTGAGCACGAAAGAAAAAATCATGCAGGAAAGTCCCCTGTTCCGAAAAACTTTCACCATCGGTAAAAAAGTGAAGGAAGCATACATATATGCTACGGCAGCAGGCGTTTACGACCTGTACCTGAACGGTGAAAGGGTGGGCGACGAGGTGCTGAATCCTTCCGTGAGCGATTACCGCAGAACGGTGTTGTATTCCGTTTACGACGTCACCACGCTGTTGCATGATGGCACTAATGCCTTTGGCGTTATGCTTGGCAACGGCGCCTACAATATGCAAAAGGAAGAAGGACGCTACTGTTGGGATGGCACACAGTTGGGAAACCCCTGTTTTGCCTTGCAGATGTACGTAACATACACAGACGGCAGCAACGAACTGCTCACTTCCGGCGAAGGGTGGAAATACACTGCCGGACCTGTCAATTTTAACAACATATACGGCGGCGAAGATTACAATGCGCAGAAGGAAATTGAAGGATGGGCAACTGCCGAAATTGATGACAGCGGCTGGAAAGAGGCTGCCGTGGCGCCAAATCCGGGCGGCAAGGTGAAATGGCAATCCATTCCCATCAGAATCACGGAAACCTTGCCTGCTATTGCTTCCACGCGCCCTTCCGAAAAGACATACTTGTTTGACCTTGGGCAAAATATAGCCGGTTGGTGGCGCATCACGGTGAAGGGCGCTGCCGGACAGACGCTACGAATCAGAGGGGCTGAAACACTCAACAACAAACGATTCCCAAAAAATTTGGAGGAAGGCGATACATTCAGCGACAATGCCGACTAT
>JAISKR010000190.1 GCA_031260845.1 Bacteroidales bacterium | reverse complement strand
TGAACAGGAACTTCAACGTGTCGGGCGTGACGCGAATTAAATTGACGTCGGAACTTAATTGTTCTGAAATATTTTCCACTACGGAAGTGGTGAGCATATAATACTCGCCCTTTCGCAGCCGTTTCAGGTTTTTGTAATTCGCCTTGATAAGAACGGGATGAAAGATGATGCCCAAACGGTATTTCAGCAAGGTAAAGCCTTGCGCCTGCACCGTCAGGGTAACATGGTCGTCGGGCGCCTGCATCATGACTTTATCCGCCGGTAAATCCACGAAATGGGTGGAAAACTTCAAATCGGTGGTATAGTCCTTGTTCAAAGCATTCATGTACCATATCACAACTGCAATCAGCAAAAAGAAGAGATAGAGCATCAATTCATGCCGAGGTCTGCTTTTTTTGCCGAAAAAATTTCGGAAGCGTCTGAGAAAAAAATCTGCCAGAGCCATATTTCATTTATTATTCAATGATGCAAAAATACACATTATTTTTATAAAGTTCGTTTTCCCAAAGTTTTTGCCAATTGTTTTTTTACTTCGGTCAATGCCGTGAATTGGGTGAAAAGCGTTTCGTATTGTGCCGTATCGCCTTTTAGCAAGGCTTCCTGCATTTCGCCTGAAAGATTTTTCAGCAGCCGCATGACGGTTTTTTGCTTGAATGCCATCAGATTCATCGGAACCACATCTTTGAGTTTTTCCTCTTCATTTTTTATTTCCATCCCCTTTTTTTGGTAGATGACGCTTAATTCGTATTTGGAAGTCAGCAATTCTGCCGTCAATTGGCTGATAGCGGGATTGGAATGCCGGATAAAATGGTTTTCGTTCATGCGACCTTCCGATTGCCAGATTTGTTCGTACTCTTCAAATATGGCTTTGGTTTCGGGGTGTTGCAGTTCTATTTCGTCTGCGCGTATCTCGTTAATCAGGTAGGCGGCAACCGACAGTTCTTCTTCGCCTGTTTCCTCGTTGCGGTCAAACAGTTTTTCGTTGCCGTAGTTGACAAGCAGTCGGATGATTTCCCGTTCGGCGCGTGCCATCTCTTGCGCCTTCTGCTGTTCGGCGTCAATGAGCGGCTGTTCCGATGCGGGCGGCGGTACGCCTTCTGCACCGGACTGCATTTCGGGCGTCGGCTGCGAGGCGGTGCGTCGCCGCTGTCCGTCGGCGGCTCTTTTTTGCTGCATTTTGTCGGCTGTGGCGGTAAGCATCCGCTCTTCCATCTCGAACATTTCCGCAGCCTCTTTGAGATATACCGCCCTTTTGATAGGGTCGGGGATAAGCGAAAGCGACTCCATCACATCATTAATCATTTCCGCCCTTTTGATGGGGTCGCCTTTGGTGTCGTCAAGCAATAACTGCGCTTTGAAGCGGATAAAATCGGTTTCGTGCTGCGCAAAATATTCCTCCAATTCCGTTGCGCTGTGCTTGCGCGAAAAAGAATCGGGGTCGTCGCCGTCGGGCAGCAACAGCGCCTTCACATTGATGCCCTCTTGCAGGAACATATTGATGCCGCGAAGGGAAGCGTGGATACCGGCAGCGTCGCCGTCGTACATCACCGTGACGTTTTCCGTGAACCGTTTGATTAGTTGAATCTGCTCTCCGGTGAGCGCAGTGCCCGACGAAGCCACCACATTCTCTATTCCCGCCTGATGCATGGAAATGACGTCGGTATAACCCTCCACTAAATAGCATTTCCGGTTGCGGACAATGCTGTTTTTGGCTTGATAGACGCCGTACAGCACCTTGCTCTTGTGGTAAATCTCCGATTCGGGCGAGTTGACATATTTGCCTACGTTCTTGCTTTTATCGACTTTGAGCACCCTTCCGCCAAAGCCAATCACCTTTCCTGCAAGGCTGTGGATGGGAAACATCACCCTGCCTGCAAAACGGTCGAAGACGCCATTCTCACCCTTGATGCTTAAACCGGTTTCGACCAAATACTCCTCCTTGTAGCCGTCTTTCACCGCTTTTTTGGAAAAGGCGTCCCGCGTTTCGAGGCAGTAGCCCAATTCAAACTTTTTGATGGTGTCGTCGCGAAAGCCTCTTTCCTTGAAGTAACTCAGTCCGATAGCCTGCCCCTCGCGATTTTCGTGCAGGTTTTCCTGAAACATCCGCGCCGCATACGCCGAAACCACCATCAGACTTTCGCGCCGGTCGTTCAGCAAGCGTTCTTCGGGCGTTTGCTCCTTTTCTACAATCTCAATGCCGTATTTTTTTGCCAGATAGCGCAACGCATCGGGGTAGCCGAGTTGCTCGTGTTCCATCACGAAGTTCACAGCGTTGCCCGCCTTGCCGCAGCCGAAACATTTGTAGATATTCTTCGCCGGCGACACCATAAACGAGGGTGTACGCTCGTTGTGGAAGGGACAACAACCTACAAAGTTGGCGCCCCGCCGTTTGAGCGACACAAAATCCTCCACCACATCAACAATACGGGTGGTTTCAAAAATGCGGTCTATGACGTTCCTTTCTATCATGAATACATAACGCGGTGAAAATAAGCCTTATTCAGCATTATTACCGGTGACAAATATATCGTATTTTTTGACGATAAGCAAATTTATCTATCCTGAAAAAATTTGAAGTTGGCATTGAGATAAAACTTATATTTTGACAGAAAAAATTGACTTTTTTACCATAAAAGATACAACATATCAAAATTATGCGTATCTTTGTCATTGAAAATGAATTTTAATCTGAATATGAGCGCGATAGAGTTAGATAATATCAAAACCGAACTTGCCACCAAAATTCTTACGGAAACGGATGAAAATGTGGTCAATGAGTTAGTGATGTTTTTTAGAAGTCCCCGAAAAATATCTGTTCGGTCGGAAGTATATAGAAAACCTTATTCTCGTGCTAAGGATACGGTTGTTCGTAAAATATTATCTTTTAAGGCATTAAACAATAATTGGGATGGCTATGGGGCAGTTCCGTCAGAAGTTGAAAGTTCATTTAATGCCATTAAATTACTGTCGGGCATGAAAGACAAGTATGTAGAGAAACTAACTGAAATTTATCCAAATCCGCAAGGTACCATTAATCTTGAATGGTCTGATGATTCCGGAAAAATGCTTTCTGTGGAAATTGGCAATAGTTCCATGTCGTATTATTGTGTGGCGGCGGATTCCGGTCTTCCTGTTTTTGAAAACAATGTACCATTTGAAACATCTCATATACAGAAACTTGAAATGTTGATAGATGCCATGTAATGGAAAATTTATTGCCT
>JAISKR010000165.1 GCA_031260845.1 Bacteroidales bacterium | reverse complement strand
AGGGAATGTTTTGCCCGGGCACGGCGGCTTTTTAGACCGCTTCGACAGTTTGCTTTTGGCGGTGTATGCAATGATTTTTCTTAGTTAACAATTATGGAAGCAAAATTTATCAATCTCACACAAGAGAACATCGCGACAGAGCATATCTGTTGCGCTATTTCCGACAAAAAATGCGCGGAAAGCTATGAGTTGAAAAAGGATTGGCTTAGAAAAGAGTTCGACAACGGCTATGTGTTTCGCCGTCTTGACGCGCGGGCGAAAGTGTTTATTGAGTATGGTCCGGCGGAAAAAGGCTGGGCACCGATTGATGCGCCTGATTATTTGCTGCTGAACTGTTTTTGGGTTTCGGGGCAGTACAAGGGGCAGGGCTATGCCAAGGCTCTGTTGCAATCGGCAATGGACGATGCCAAAGCGCAGGGCAAGGACGGGCTGGTTACTATTGTCGGGACGCGCAAATTTCATTTTATGAGCGATACCAAATGGCTGTTGCAGCAAGGGTTTGAAACTTGCGAAACGTTACCTTATGGTTTCAGCCTTTTGGTAAAAAAGATTCGCCCCGATGCCCCCAATCCGAAGTGTCTAGATTGCGTGAAAAGTGGCGAAATTTCCGATAAAACCGGAGTGACTGTTTATTATTCCAATCGCTGCCCGTTTACCGAATACCATATTCAAAATTCGCTGCCGGAAGCGGCAAAAAAGCGCAATATCCCGCTGAAAATCATTAAATTGGATACGATGGAAGCGGCACAATCTGCACCTGCGCCCGCCACGATTTTCAGTTTGTTTTACAAGGGGAAGTTCGTGACCACCGACATCAGCGTTTGTATGGATAGCCGGTTTGATAAAATTGTCTGAACCGTGGAAACATCGCATGTATTATTTGCATTTTTGCTGACCGCTATTGCCGGTTTATCCACCGGAATAGGCAGTCTGATTGCTTTGTTGGCGAAAACGACCAATAAGAATTTCCTCAGCATTTCCTTGGGATTTTCCGCCGGAATTATGGTCTATGTGTCGTTTATGGAGATGATGCCCCAAGCCTTGAAGGAATTATCGGCTGTGTCCGGCGAAAAAACGGGCACTCTATACCTGATTCTCGCCTTTTTTGCTGGAATTATCGTGATTAACCTGATTGATTTTCTCATCCCAAAACACATCAATCCACACGAAGCGCACGAGGTGGAGGAAATGGCGGAAAATACCCACTTGAAGCGCACCGGAATTATGGTCGCGATTTCGATTGGTATTCACAATTTCCCCGAAGGCATTGCCACTTTTACGTCGGCTTTGGGTGCGCTCGACGTGGCAATTCCCATCACGGTGGCGATAGCCATCCATAATATCCCCGAAGGCATTGCGGTAGCCGTCCCAATTTATCACGCCACCGGCAGTCGAAAAAAGGCGTTTTGGTACTCTTTCCTGTCGGGCTTGTCCGAGCCGGTAGGAGCCCTGATTGCGTTCCTCTTCCTTGCCCATTTTTGGACACCCGCGCTCAATGGGGTTATCCTCGCTGCTGTTTCAGGGATAATGGTTTTTATTTCTTTCGATGAACTGTTGCCCACGGCGGAGAAATATGGGCAACACCATCTTTCCATCATTGGAGTGGTCAGTGGGATGCTTGTAATGGCGTTGAGTCTTTTCTTATTCATATAATATTTATATTGTAGCAAAATATTTGCATTTTTTGCGTGTTATGAAAATAAAATGATTACCTTTGTACCCGATAATAAATGTTGAATCTTTAAAAAATATTTGTAATGATTAAAACAGATGAAGTACAGAAGTTATTTAGTCAATTCGAAGCGGTTGCCTCCGAATACAATGGCTTGGAATGTTGGAGTGCACGCGAATTGCAGTCCTTGTTGGGTTACACCCAGTGGCGCAATTTTGTCGGGATTATTGACAGAGCGAAAGAAACTTGCAAAAACACCTCTGTGGGTATCTGTGAACATTTTGCTGACGTCAGCAAATCATTCACAATGCCTCAGGGAGGGGTTAAAGAAATTGAGGACATTCTTCTCACGCGCTATGCCTGTTATCTGATTGCGCAAAATGGCGACCCTCGCAAGCAGGAAATTGCCTTTGCACAGACTTATTTTGCCCTGCAAACGCGCCGTTCGGAGCTGATAGAGCAACGTTTGCTGGAATTGGAACGGGTGGAAGCTCGCGCTAAATTGCGGGAAACGGAGAAGATTCTGTCGGAAGTGTTGTACGAACGCGGAGTGGATGACAAAGGGTTTGCCATTATTCGCTCGAAAGGCGATAAAGCCCTTTTTCAACTGGATACGAGGCAGTTAAAACGGAAGTTTGGCGTGCCGGAAAGCCGTCCGGTAGCCGATTTTCTGCCAACGGTGAGCATCAAAGCCAAAGATTTTGCCGCCGCAATGACTGCCGAAAATGTGCAGATAAAGGATTTGTCGGGTGTCCCCGCCATTGAAGAAGAGCATGTAGAAAATAATCGGGGCGTGCGCAAAATCATGATTGAGCGCGGACTTGTACCGGAAAATCTTCCTCCGGCAGAAGATGTGCAAAAAGTGGCTCGGCGGTTGAACACGGAAAAGACAAAATTGTTGAAGCCTGAAAAAGCAATATGAAACTAAAAATCCACAAAGGAACGCTGCCTGCAAACTCTTTGATTGCAAGCTATCTACCAGCCAATTACACGGATGTATATGTCTGCACGATAAAGAATGCGGTAAACATTACACCGGACTATTTGCTAACTAACTTGTGGAAAATTAGACCTAAATGGGTAAAGTTGCTCTTCAAATTGCGTCATATTTTGGTCAAACCGTTTGGATTGAAGACAGACAACGGCGGTAATGCAGATGTTCAGAAAACTGCCAACGAAACCGTTATGCAGTTGAAAGATAAGCATTTAACCGCTGAAATGTCTGTACATATTAAGGCTGCTACAGATAATCAGCTGACAATCTGTGTTTCAACAGTCGTGCACTTTCATAATAAATTGGGGGTAATTTATTTCTTTGTGATTCGTCCGTTTCACAAGATTATTGTTAGATCGGTGTTTAAAAATGCGGTGGAAAATATTGACAAGGTGTATCCGATTTAATAAAATAATTTGTACTTTTGCAGTCGAATATAAACAATAAAAAATATGAAAGTTATGAAAGTCGCGTTAAT
>JAISKR010000161.1 GCA_031260845.1 Bacteroidales bacterium | reverse complement strand
CATCTTTACCGAAGACAGGGAATCGCCCTACGTCAATCTGATTGTCGCCCGCGAGGACAACAAGGATGCGGACAAGGTACGCCGCTTTGTGCAGGCGTATCAGTCGGAAGAAGTAGCAGCCGTCGCAAAAGAAGAATTTCATGAAGGAGCCATACAAGGATGGTGAAGACCTGAAAAAGGCTATCACCAAGAAAGTAAAAAAATTGGGCGCCGCAATGGTCGGCTTTGCCTCTATTGACAGGTGGGAACAGTATCAGGAAACGCAGCCGCGGTTTTATCCGCAATACGGTTTTCCCTTTACCCGCACTGTCATTGTGCTGGGCGTGCCTGTCCAGATACCCGTGCTCGACACTACGCCGTCTGTCGTCTATTCAGAATTGTACAACACCACCAACAGACTGTTGGACGAGATGGCTTACCGCCTTACCGTGTTTATAGAAAAAAGGGGACATCGCACCGTTTTTTTCCCGCGTGACGCCTACGGCGACATTTCCGTATTGGTACAAAAGCCCGAAGCCGCTTTTTCCCACGTTCTTGCCGGAAAATATGCCGGCTTGGGCACCATCGGCAGCAATCATACCCTGCTCACGAAGCAATACGGTCCGCGTGTGCGGTTGGTTTCCGTGCTGACGGATGCGGAAATAGCCCCCGATGAAGTTCAGGAAAAAGACCTCTGCACCCATTGCGGGTTATGCCAAAAATGTTGCCCTACGTCGGCTTTCACCGTTATCAAAGGAAATCCCATCGCCTACATGGACAAGTACAAATGCGCCCGTTATCACAAAACGCTCAGAGAGGAATTTCGCTATCCGTGCGGTGTGTGCATCAAGGTGTGTCCTGTCGGCAAAGACCGCAAGTTGTACGGGACAAACACGCAAAAATATCTGAACGAAATAAAAGTTTTGAAAGAAAATCCTAATGCACCGGAGTATGCAGATTGGAATCATTTTCGTAACTTTGGCTCGAAAAATAATTTATAAATGCAAAAAAGTTTTTCTTCTCAACTCATTCATACGGGCGACAAATTAAAGGATTCCGTATCATGGAGCAAGTCGCTTCCGATAGTTCAAACCTCTGTTTTTTCCTTTGACGACGTGGAATCGTTGGAGGAAGTGTATGACGGCAAAAGCCCCGGCTATATCTACACCCGCAACGGCAATCCAGTTCACGACGCTCTGAACGACATCATGAGCAGCATTGAAGAGGGAGAGGCTGCATTGTCCTATTCGTCGGGCATGGGCGCCATTGCGCTAAGCATCATCGCGCAGGTAAAGGCAGGCGACCATATTATTGCTGCCAATGTCCTGTATGGCGGCAGTTTTCAGTTTATCAAAACGGAATTGGCGCGTTTCGACATCAGCGTTACCTTCGTTGACCCCGTTAATGAGGACATCAGCCCCTATTTCCGCCCCAACACGAAGGTCGTATATGTGGAAACCATTTCCAATCCCGTTATGGAAGCCATTGACCTGCCCGTTCTTGCGGAAGCGGCGCATCGCCACGGAGCAAAACTCATTGTAGATAACTCATTCGCCACGCCTGTCATCAGCCAACCCTTGTTGCAGGGGGCGGATATTGTGGTGTATAGCGCCACCAAGTACATTGGAGGGCACAGCGACGTGACAGCCGGCATCGTAGTTGCCGATAAGGAAAACATACAGCGCATTTACGCATCGGGATTGCTTTTCGGTCCCACTCTCAGCCCTTTTGACGGCTGGTTGCTGGTACGCAGCCTCAGAACGCTCGAATTGCGCATCAGGCAACATTCGCACAACGCATTGAAATTGGCTGAATACTTCGTCGCTCATCCCAAAATCAGCGCCGTTTACTATCCCGGACTGCCGTCATCGCCTACGCACACGGTGGCAAAACGCCTGTTCCACAACGATTTGTTTGGCGGTATGCTGAGCATAGACCTTGCAGGCGGCGAACGTGGCGCATACGAGTTGCTGCGCGGGCTGGAAACCATCAAATTTGTGCCGAGCCTTGCAGGAGTAGCCACCACAACTTCCTACCCCGCCAAGACGTCACACCGCTCGCTTACCGACGAGGAACTTCGCAAAGCGAACATTTCCAAAGGATTGATACGAATTTCGGTAGGACTTGAAGATATTCAGTACATTATCAACGAGTTTGACAGAACGCTGGCAAAACTCTGAACGGACAGATGATAGAATTAAAGCATATTACCAAGGAGTTCAGGCACAAAGGGAAGGTGACCACCGCGCTTTCCGACGTGTCCCTTTCCGTTCCCGCAGGCGCCGTCATGGGCGTGATTGGCGAATCGGGAGCGGGCAAAAGCACCCTCATCCGTTGCGTGAATCTGTTGGAACGCCCTACTGCGGGCGACGTCATTGTCGATGGCGAAAACCTGATGCTGCTGCCCCCTGCGGGACTGCTCAAAGTACGCCGCAACATAGGCATGATATTTCAGCATTTCAACCTGCTGACCTCGCTTACCGTTTCCGGCAACATAGCGTTTCCGCTCACACTGGCGCATACGTCGCCTGCCGCTGCCCGTGAACGGGTGTCGGAACTTCTGCAATTAGTGGGGTTGAGCGATAAAGCGGACGATTATCCCGCCAAACTCTCAGGCGGGCAGAAACAGCGGGTAGCCATTGCCCGCGCACTTGCCAACAATCCGAAAGTATTGCTGTGCGACGAGGCTACAAGCGCCTTAGACCCTGCCACCACCATGAATATTCTGTCGTTGCTGAAAGAAATCAATACTCGCCTGAATATTACCATCCTGCTGATAACGCACGAAATGAAAGTGGTAAAAACCATCTGCGACGACGTGGTTGTGCTGAGCGGCGGACGCCTGACGGAACGAGGGTTTAACAACAGTTGGTTTTACGACATTTGAAAATTAAAATATGCAGCCAATGTTTGAATTAATGTTAAAAGGAACTTGGGAAACCATTGTGATGACCTTTGTGTCGGGATTTTTCGGCTTTGTGCTCGGTTTGCCGTTAGGGGTGCTGCTCTACATCACGCGCGATGGGCAAATCAAGGAAAACCGCATTGTCCACAGCGTTCTATCGGTTTTCATTAATGTGTTCCGCGCCATACCTTTCATTATACTGATTGTATGGATGATACCCTTTACCCGCCTGATAGTCGGCACATCCATCGGAGTAGCAGCCGCTTTGGTGCCGCTAAGCGTGGGAGCCGCGCCGTTTATTGCCCGCATGGCGGAAAACAGTTTGCTGGAAGTGCCCTACGGATTGGTGGAAGCGTCGAAAGCGATGGGCGCCACCACTTTTCAGATTGTGTGGAAGGTGCTTATCCCCGAAGCCTTGCCCTCGCTGGTAAATTGCGCCACCATCACGCTCATCACCCTGATAGGCTATTCCACAATGGGAGGAGCCGTTGGCGCAGGCGGATTAGGGCAAATCGGTTATCAATACGGCTATGTCGGCTACGATACCGTCATCATGAACGTCGTTTTGGTGTTGCTGGTCATTTTGGTGTTTGCCGTACAGATAGCCGG
>JAISKR010000158.1 GCA_031260845.1 Bacteroidales bacterium | reverse complement strand
CTGCCCAACGACACATTTTGCAGCGATTTGATACGCGCTTTCGGCAAACCGATTGTTTCCACTTCGGCAAATATCAGCGGAAAGCCCACGCCGGCATATTTCGCACAGATAAGCGACGCGGTAAAGCAAGCAGTGGATTACATTGTACGGTGGCGGCAAAACGACCGGCAACCGGCAGCCGCTTCTTCCATCATCAAGGTGGAAAAGGACAATTCGTTCCGTATCATCCGAATGTAAAAATAAAAAAAGCAGGCTTGTAAGCCGGGTTCTGTCACCGGTTTCCCGGGTTCTATCATTTATCTTGCTGCGGCATCGCTACCGCAGTCATGCGGCTTACCCCCCGTCAATCGAGCGGGCTACTCTCAAACGACGGTATATATAGCCTTACAACCCATGATGCGTACGGCTTCCGGTGTTACCATCGGAACCGGTAGGCTCTTACCCTGCCTTTTCACCCTTACCGATCGCGAAACCGGCGGTTATTCTCTGTTACGCTAATCTGCCTCGCAACAACTTCCCGTTAGGAAGCATGGCGCCCTGCGTTGCCCGGACTTTCCTCAACTTTCGCTGCGATAGAACAGCCTGCTTTCGCCGGCAAAAGTAGCCATAATTTCATTAAAAAATGCTATTTTTCTGTCAAAAATCTGTCAAATGACATTTTTGGCAAAGACTTTGTAGGGATGATAGTGAATAAATTTAGAGATTGAAAAGATGAACTTACCTATTATTTGGATTATTTTTGGTGTATTCGCATTGCTGAGTTGGTTGGTTTCAAGCCGTTTGAAACATTTGTTTAAAAAATATTCCACCGTACCTATCAACAATGGATTGACGGGAAAGGATGTGGCAGAGAAGATGCTGCGCGACAACGGCATTTACGATGTGCAGGTGACCTCGGTAGAAGGCTCTTTGACAGACCACTACAATCCGGCAAACAAGACGGTGAACCTCAGCCGCGACGTATATTACGGCAATGGCGTGTCAGCCGCCGCCGTAGCCGCCCACGAGTGTGGACACGCCGTTCAGCACGCACACGCTTATGCGTGGCTCACCATGCGTTCCAATTTAGTGCCGGTGGTCAGTTTTGCTTCCCGCTGGACACAATGGGTATTGCTTGCCGGCATTCTGTTGGTGCAATCATTTCCGCAGGTGCTGCTTATCGGCATCATCTTGTTCGGCGCCACCACCTTGTTCAGTTTCATCACCCTGCCGGTGGAAATAAACGCCAGTCAGCGGGCTTTGCAATGGCTGAGCACCGCAGGCATCACTTCCTACGAAACCTATCCCAAAGCACAAACGGCGCTGAAATGGGCTGCCTACACCTACGTGATAGCCGCGCTTTCGTCCCTGGCAACGCTGGTATATTACATTATGATTTATTTAGGTCGCAGGGACTGACAAAATGACAGGGTAAATTGACAGTGGACAATGAAAGCAACCTACGAAAGTTTCGTAGATCTACGAAACTTTCGTAGGTATGTACATACGTTATATTTATAGTGATATGATTGCCGTTTATCCGTTTCCCATTTATCATTAATAATTAACCATTAATAATTAATTTCTTACCTTTGCCCCCAAATTAGATTTGATTGAACTGATGGATTTTAAGCAGGAAATAGAGCGGCGGCGCACTTTTGCTGTCATTGCGCACCCCGATGCGGGGAAAACCACTTTGACGGAAAAATTGCTTTTGTTTGGCGGGGCTATCCACGTGGCAGGCGCCGTGAAGTCGAACAAAATCAGGAAGACTGCCACTTCCGATTTTATGGAAATAGAGAAACAGCGCGGAATATCGGTGGCTACCTCGGTGATGGGCTTTGAATACCGCGACGCCAAAATCAATATCCTTGATACGCCCGGGCATCAGGATTTTGCCGAAGACACCTATCGCACGCTTACGGCGGTGGACAGCGTGATTGTGGTGATTGACGCCGCCAAAGGCGTGGAGCCGCAAACGCTCAAACTGATGGACGTGTGCCGTATGCGCCAAACGCCTGTTATCGTGTTTGTCAACAAGTTAGACCGCGAGGGGCAAGACCCTTTCGACTTGATGGACGAACTGGAACAGCAACTGCGGGTGCAGGTTTGCCCGATGACCTGGCCCGTCAGCAGCGGCGCCACCTTCAAAGGCGTGTATAATCTGTATGAGAAGAATCTGAATCTGTTCACTTCCGAGGAAAAACAGACCATTGCCGATTCTGTAAAGATAGACGACCTGCACAGCAATGAATTGGACGGACACATTGGCAAATTTGCCGATAAACTGCGGGAAGACATAGAATTGGTGAGCGAAATATATCCTGCGCCCGATATTCCGGCATACCGTACAGGGAAACTTGCGCCGGTGTTCTTCGGCAGCGCGTTGAACAATTTTGGCGTGCGCGAACTGCTCGACTGTTTCGTGGATATTGCGCCCACGCCGAAAACTTTTGAAACCGAAGAACGCACCATTCACCCGGAAGAGCCTAAACTGAGCGGCTTTATCTTTAAGATTCACGCCAATATGGACCCTAATCACCGTGACAGGATTGCGTTTCTGCGCGTTTGTTCGGGCGAGTTCCGCCGCAACACCAACTATCTGCACGTCAGGTTGGGGAAAAGCCTTAAATTCGCCAATCCCACGGCATTCATGGCAGACAAGAAGTCGGTGCTTGACGAAGCCTATCCGGGCGACATTGTGGGCATCTACGACACCGGCAACTTCAAAATCGGCGACACGCTGACCGAAGGTGAAATGATTCATTTCAAGGGCATTCCGAGTTTCTCGCCCGAACTGTTCCGCTACGTGGAAAATGCCGACCCTATCCGCTACAAGCAGTTGGCAAAGGGCTTGGAACAACTGACCGACGAGGGTGTGGCGCAATTTTTTGTCAATCAGGCAAACGGACGCAAAATCATCGGAACGGTGGGCGCCTTGCAGTTTGACGTGATTCAGTATCGGTTGGAGCACGAATATGGTGCTTCGTGCACCTATCAGCCGATGCATCTCTACAAAGCCTGCTGGATAGAAGGCGACGACAAAGCCGAAATGGATGATTTCAAACGTCGCAAATGGCAGTTTATGGCAACAGACAAGGAAGGGCGCGACGTTTTTCTGGCTGAGTCGCAGTATGCTTTGAGCAATTCGCAGGAAAAATTTCCCAACATACGGTTTCATTTTACCTCGGAATTTTAAACTCGGCATCGTGAAAATAGCGGTTGGTTTATCGGGAGGCGTCGATTCGAGCGTGGCGGCATGGATTCTGAAACAGCAGGGGCATGAGGTGACAGGCTTGTTCATGATTAACTGGCACGACACGGAAGGCACGCTGTCAGGCGATTGTCCATGGCACGACGACGTTATTTTTGCGCAATTGGTAGCCCGCAAATTGGGCATTCCTTTCGAGGTGGTTGACCTCAGCGCTTCCTACCGCCGGCGGGTGGTGGACTATATGTTCGAGGAATACCGCTGCGGGCGCACACCCAACCCCGACGTACTTTGCAACCGCGAAATCAAGTTTGAAGAGTTCGCCAAAGCGGCTTTCGACGCCGGAGCGCAATATGTGGCTACGGGACACTACTGCCGCAAGGAAAGCATTGATATTGACGGCGTGGAAACCTTCCGTTTGCTGGCAGGCAGCGACCCGGGCAAAGACCAGAGTTATTTTCTGTGTCAGTTATCGCAAAAGCAGTTATCAACGGCGCTGTTTCCCATCGGGCATCTGATGAAGTCGGAAGTGCGCCGCATAGCGGAGGAAAACGGTTTGGTTACAGCCCGCCGGAAGGATTCGCAAGGGATTTGTTTCGTCGGAAAGGTCGATTTGCCCGTTTTTCTGCAACAGCAACTCAAAGCGAAAGAAGGCGACATAGTGGAAATTCCGGCTGATTTCGGCGGTTTTACGCTCGACATACCGGAAAACCTGCCGTTGCCCGAAAAATTGAAAATACTTGCCGCACCCTATATATATAATGTATCGGACGGGCGAATTGCAGGAAAGCACAACGGCGCGCATTTTTTCACCATCGGTCAGCGAAAGGGCATGAACGTGGGCGGAATGAAGGAGCCGCTTTTCGTTATCGGCACCGACGTGGAGCGAAACATTATCTACACCGGGCAGAGCGACCGACATCCGGGCTTGTATCACAAAGCGCTTTATGTGGCTGCAGCGGATATTCACTGGCTGCGTCCGGATGAGGAAATGCCGATTGGCGCAGAACGGCGGATGTCGGTACGTGTGCGCTACCGTCAGCCTTTGCAGCAGGCAACGCTCTACCGCCAGCCCGACGGAATGTATATCCTGTTCGACGAGCCGCAACGGGGCGTCACCCCCGGACAGTTTGCCGCATGGTACGATGGCGACGAGTTGATTGGGTCTGGGGTGATTGGATAATTTTTGATGGAAAATAGCAATAGAAAGATATATATAGCAAGGGAAATTGTATCATTTATATGAAAACAAAAACATTTGACACTGTATCCTTTTTTCGTGACGTCAAAGAAAAGATGGCAAAAAAAATGGAAGGAATGACATTTGAGCAAAAAAGGTTCTTTTTGCAGCAAGTACGAGAAGGGAAAATCAGTTTAACGTAATTGGATTAGCCGATTCAAATAACCCCGAAATGCCTTAGCGCCTTGCCAACGCCGTCATCATCAACGGAATCTGTTATATAATCGGCTTGCGCTTTCACGTCGGCTGTGGCATTGCCCATCGCCACGCCGATTGCCACGTGCCGAAGCATGGAAATGTCGTTGCCGCCGTCGCCGAAAGCCATTGTTTCATCCAACCGAAACCGGTAATGTTCGAGAAATTTGTCTATTCCGGTCTGCTTGCTGAACCCTTTGGTATTGAGGTCGGCAAACATGGGATGCCAGCGGCTCAGTTCGCAGTGCACCAAAACGTCGCGCATGAGTAGCCGTTCACGCTCTCTATCCATGTAAATATTTATCTGATAAATATCTTCCTTGGCGGCTTCCCGCAGATCACCCACCGGCGGCGCCGACACATTCACTAATTTAGTAACCGTTTTTACTTCCGGACCCACAAAATTAATGACAATGCGGTCTGTCGTCATGAAAGAGCATGAGCACGGTTCTTTGTCCAAATAAGCAAGAAGCGCCTCAACGTCTTCCTTGGGAACAGGGCTTTTCAGCAATACTTCATTCTTGTCGGTGATGCAATACACACCGTTTTGTGCAATATATCCGTCAAATTGCAGTCCGCCGAGGTCGGGAATCTGGAAAACCGCCCTGCCTGTTGCGATGAAGGCTTTGATGCCTTTTGCCTGCGCCTGCCGGATAGCAGCCACTGTGGATGGGGGAACTGTGTGACTTTTGAAACTTACCAACGTGCCGTCAATGTCGAAAAACATGGCACGAATATTGGGTTTTTTATCTGCTGCTGTTGCTTTCATTTGGCTGCAAAAGTACAAAAATTTGGAATTTATTAAAAATGTTACTACTTTTGTCGCAAATATTTAAGCATGAGGATAATAACAAAAGTAACAGCAATAATTGCCTTCTTGTTTTTCTGTCAAGTGTCATATTGTCAGTCGCTTACAGATACTATTCAGTCCATTTTTCAGGACAGTGAAATTTCCATTGAAGATGATGAAGCAAGCATTGACTCGCTGATTTTGCGCTTTGATAGTGGAAACATTGACTCGACCGGCATTCCGGCAGCCAGGTTATACGGCTATATATGGGAAAATCAATTGGTAAATCCTTACCAGAAGCGGGTAGCAGATATGCCGGATACGGTATGTATTGATTTTTCGCAGTATTGCCATCCCAATTCCAATGTGGTCACTTCCGATTTCGGGTTTCGCAAAGGGTGGCGGTTTC
>JAISKR010000143.1 GCA_031260845.1 Bacteroidales bacterium | reverse complement strand
CCAAGAACACCACCGCCGATAGCGTTCATGGAAATATTTGTTGCTGTTACCGTACCGCCATTGATGGTAATATTGCCGCCATTACCCACACGACCGCCACCTATAGCCGCAGCATATTGATCACACGATGCCATTATGGTACCACTATTGATAGTGATAGTACCCGCATTTTCATTTACACTACCGCCAATAGCGGCGCCATAATAACTATTAGATGCTGTAAGGCTGCCTGTACCGTCTATCACAAGTGTAGAGCCTTCCGAACAATGAAGTGCTGCGTCTCCGTTAGAAGAAGATGTACCACCGTTGAGCGTATTTGTGCCATCAAGATGAAGATTAACCGTTGCGCCTGCCATATCAAATGGGGAAGGTGTTTCTTGGGTAATGGACAAATCGTTGAAGGTAACATCGGCAGTAGCGCCGGAGGCTACCACTACGCGCCTGCCATTGTTTACTGTGCCGGTAATGGTAATATTCGCACCATCCAAAACGGTGAGCACCGTTCCGTCCCACGAATACTCGGAAGTCGTTTCAGGTGTTGCACTTGCTGTTTCAATATTGAATGTGCTTTGCGCATTCGCCGCAAAAATCACCCCTAAAAAACACGTTGCTAAAATGAAACATTTCGCTTTTGATGCTGTAAATAAAGACTTCATGTTATATTGACTTTAAAATTGAGTACAAAGATAATCACTTTATACGTTTGTTGGTTGAAAAAGTTACTTTTTTAATTGACAATTGACAGTTGACAATGAAATACAACTTATAACAATGTATAACAACTGAATAACCATTGCCTCACTATTGAATCACAACCGTATCACTATTGAATCACGGCTGTTTCACAGCCACTTTTCCTGTCGGTACCATTTCACGCACTCTTCAATGCCTTTATCCAAGTCGTATTGGGCAACAAAACCGAGGTCGTTTTGCAGGGCGTCGGTGTCGCATTTCCAGTTGGTGGCTCGCAGAATCTTGTATTTGTCCTTGTTGAGCGTGGGTGTGACGCCAAACCAGCCGCAAACCGTGTCGAATGTATAGGCAATCGCCTTTACCATAAACAGCGGGACGGGCAGGAACAGGGCTTTGCGGTTCAGGTGTTTCTTCACGATGGCGGCATATTCGCGGTTGTCATACGTCTTGCCGTCGGCTACGAACCATGCCTTGCGGACGTGCGCCGATTCCAGAGCCAGATACATTGCGTTGACCAAATCCGTCACATAGATGAAGGTCAGGTATTGCTTCTGCAAACCCATTGCCGGTTCGAGGTGGCGGTTGACCGTTTGCAGGAATACGAAATAGTCCTTTTCACGCGGTCCGTAAACGCCGGTAGGGCGGACAAACAGGTACGGAAAATCCGCTTGCGACCGGATAAACTCTTCGGCTTTGAGTTTGCTCATGCCGTACAGCGTGTCGGGACGGGGCGTGTCCGAAAGCCGCACCGGTTCCAATGTCTTGGGATTGCCGGAACCAAATGCCGCCATACTGCTCACATACAGAAATTTTGTCGGCACGGTGTCTGTTTCGGTCAGCGCTTCGATAAAATAGCGGGTGTACAAGTAGTTCACCCTGTCGAAATCGCCTTTTTTCTTGCACTTGGTAAGACCTGCATTGTGGATAATGTAGTCGAACCGCCCCAAGCCGGTCAGTTCCTTTTTCAACTGTTCCTTGTCGTTCAGCGTCAGCGTGACCGTCGAAATGCCTTCCGGCAGATAGCGCACACTGCTGGTCGCTCTTATTCCGGCATACACTTCATATCCGCGGCGGACGCCTTCCGCCACAGCAAAACTTCCAATGAATCCGCTGGATCCGGTGATTAAAATTCTCATATCAGGCTGTCTTTTATTATTATTCGGTATGTATTTGCAACAAAATCTTTGCCAAATTTTCACATTCTTATAAATATCTTTATATTTGCGGTTCATCCAGAAAAAGAAAAGATGGTGAAACGTGTGTTTATTTGTTGTATTGTCGCATTATTCGCTTTCATATTTGCGAGCGGATGCCGCAATAAAAAAGAAACGGCAGCCGAAAAAGTCATTCCTGTGCGCGTGTCGGAAATTGTGGCAGAGAATATAAGTTTGGGACACCACTATGTAGGCACGGTGGAAGAGTCGCAATCGCTGTCGTTGAGTTTTTCTATCCCCGGAAATGTGGACAAAGTGTTAGTGTCCGAAGGTGAGAAAGTAAAGAAGGGGCAACTGCTGGCGATATTGAACCGAGGCAACCTTCAAAGCACTTACGATGCTGCCCTGTCCACGCTTCATCAGGCTCAGGACGGCTACGACAGGCTTCTGCAACTGCACGAAAAAGGCAGTTTGCCCGACATGAAATGGGTAGAAATGCAGACCGACTTGCAAAAGGCAAAATCCACCGAAGCCATTGCCCGCAAAAACCTTGAAGATTGCCGGTTGTACGCCCCTCAAAGCGGCGTTGTTTCAATCTGTTCCATCGGAACGGGTGAAAATGTCACCCCCAATGTGGGCGTCCTCAATTTGATAGTGGTGGACAAGGTGAAAGTGAAAATGCCTGTTCCTGAAAACGAAATCAGCGCTATTCGCATCGGGCAGCCGGCGCAAGTGACGGTTCCTGCGGCGGGAAACAGCGTATTTCACGGCAAAGTAGAGGAAAAAGGCGTTTCGGCGAATCCTGTTTCCCACACCTACGAAGTGCGGATAGGCATTGACAATCGTCAATGGCAGTTGATGCCCGGAATGGTGGGCAAAGTGTATTTGCAGGAAAGCGACAATCGCCGTATTGTCGTGCCGGCACGCACCGTTCAACTTTCCACCGACGGGCGGCGTTTCGTCTGGTTAGCCGCCGGTTCCGCTGCCAGACAGCAATTCGTGCAAACAGGCGACCTCACCTCGGGCGGCGTGGTCATCAACGAAGGCTTGCAGGAAGGCGACCTGCTCATCACAGACGGCTACCACAAAGTGAGCGAAGGAATGAGGATAATTGAGAATTAAGTGCAAGCGCGTAATTACGAAACGTGAGAAAAGTTCTTAATTTTTAATTGATTTTTCGTATCTTTGCATCGTCAAAATTTGGTTGTATGTTCCTTTTTTCAACGCCTTCGCTGATTTTGTTCATTCCGGCGGTTTTTTACCTTACCAGTATGTTGTTCATGGTGGTAGGCAAAGTGCCGCAGACAGAGCAAACCGCCCAACCCGTTTCGGTCGCGTTCAAGCAACCCGAACAGATTGTGCTGTCTGCCTGTTACATCCAATATATTGAAAATAACCGGATTCAATCTGCACAACCCGATTTTTCCACATTCCAACCAACGAAATTTATCCCGCCTGAGATGGTTGGTGTTTCGCCGGACTTTGTTGTCGCAAAAGAGGCGCATCCGTGTGGTTACCGCATTTTCAGCCGTCCGCCACCTCGCGCATGAGGTAAATCAACTAAAATTCAAGCAGAAAAATTCCGAATCAGACCCTAATCTCAATAAATATTGATTTAGTGGCATTCGTAATTTTTAATTTTTAATTCGTAATTGAAATAATCATGTTCAAAAAAATATTTTTGTTGAGAAGGTATATTCTCTCTTTCGTCGGTATTCTGGTCTGTTGCAATATCTTTGCCGAAGACCCCGATACGTTTAAAATCAAGGAAATTGTGATGGACGAGGTGGTAGTGCGGTCGTTTAAGCACGACAGAAATTTCCGCACACAGCCCATTTCGGCTGCAACCATCAACCGGATAAGCATTGAAAACCGTAATATCAGCGGTATCAAAGACATTAGTTCCTTGGTGCCCAATCTGTTTATTCCGGATTACGGTTCCAAACTCACTTCGCCGGTGTATATCAGGGGAATCGGGTCTAAAATCAATTCGCCTTCCATCGGTTTGTACGTGGATGGCATTCCTTATTTTGAAAAATCGGCTTTCGACTTCGACATGAACGAAATCGAATCCATGGAAGTATTGCGAGGTCCGCAAGGCACGCTCTACGGGCGCAATACCATGGGCGGTCTTATCAACGTTCATACCAAATCGCCCTTACAG
>JAISKR010000138.1 GCA_031260845.1 Bacteroidales bacterium | reverse complement strand
ACATGGTTATACATTGCTTTTTTATCATGGTAATCAAGATAATCTTGTTAAAATCGTGGTTCAGACTTACAAGAATAACGCGATAAAAGACTGAAATAAAAGAGATAAAATAAATGCTGTTGCTCATCGCGATTACACCAGCAATGGCAGTGTTCAGGTGATGCTTTTTTCCGACCGACTTTTGGTCTTAAATCCGGGACAACTTCCTTTTGGATTGACTGTTGATAAACTTTATTCCACACATAATTCTATTCCTGCCAATCCGCTTATTGCTGAGGCTATGTATTTGCGAGGCTCAATCGAACGGATGGGTACAGGCACGGAAGATTTGGCAAATCGTTGTATGGCACAAGGTTTGAAAAAACCGGAATTTATTCAGGAAGCCGATTTTCGGACAACACTGTATCGACCATATACAGAGGAAAATACAGATATTACAGGACAAGTTACCGAACAAGTTAAAAGATTATTGGCTATTTTCAAAAATGACACCAATTTATTTACGGTCAATGATATAATGAATATTCTTTCATTGAGGCATAGACCAACTTTTTTATATACATATTTGCAACCGGCAATAGAACAGGGTTTTGTAGCAATGAAATACCCGCAAAGCCCCAACCACCCCAAACAACGCTATTGCTTGACGGAAAAAGGGAAAAATATAAAACAAAGTAAATGATAGCATCAGAACAAAAGATTATCGGCAGTAGCGAAGGCAAATGCAGAAGGCATTTTGAGTATATCATCCCAATTTTATCAATTGCCCTTTTCCTCGCCACTCTACCCCTCAAAACCAACTACAACACTTGGGCAATGGTCATCATGCTTGTGGCAATGCTCATTGCTTTCATTATCCATAAACCGCGAACGTTTCGATGGCAACCGGTTTTTTATGCGCTCTGTGCATTCTTTTTCATTAAAATAATCGGGTATTTCTATACCGAAGATCCGTATTTAGCCCAAAAACGCTTGGACAACGGGATACAGTTGGTCTTGTTTCCCATTATTTTCAGCATGGTACAGTTCTCAAAAGAAAATGTGACCTTGTTGTTGCGCTTTTTTGTGTGGGTGGTCATTGCTTTTTGCGGGTTCGGGCTGTTGTCATACGCTGCTATTGTGCCAGGACCGGATTGGGATATGGTATGGAACGGTAAATTGTATGCGCCATTGCTCACTATGTGGCCTGCTCATTGGCATCCGTCTTTTGACAGTACCATTGTGTTGATGGCAGTACCCATCAGTTTAAGCCTTCCCCAACCCCTCCGAAGGAGGGGAGTCCGCTACTTTGGCGAATGGCTTTTCCGAATTTTGGGAGTTACGTTGCCTACTGCTTTTACCGTACTTTCCGGTGCGCGGGTGGGCATAGTCGCCATTCCGCTTTTGTTAGCCTTGGCGTATCTGTTTTATTGCCGGTTCAAACCGTTGTTTAAATGGGGGTTGGCGGTGGCAGGTGTGCTGGCGGCAGTTTTCATCGTGCATCAATTTCCGCAGGCGGATGATAAATTTGAGGATCCCATTCGCAAGAATATGCGGGCAATGGCAATAGACGCTATCAAAGAAAAACCGCTATTCGGATGGGGGACAGGCTATGTGGCGCCGTTGATTCAATCCGAAGAACGGGCGCAGCGTGTGGGTTTGGAAACGCCGTATGAATTTGGTCAGTTCCACAACCAGTATCTGGAAGAAGTGGTGCAGTTCGGTATTCCGGGGGCGTTGGTGCTGTTGCTGCTTATCGGGTGGCTGTTGTATCTTGGCGTGCGCAAAAAAGATTTCCTGCTACTGTCGTTGTTGCTCATCTACCTGATGTTCTTCTGGACAGAAACAGTATTGGAAACCTTCAAAGGTATCACGCCGTTTGCTTTTTGGGTGTGCTTTTTAGCGGGGACGCAGGGGGAAAGGTTAGACAATAGTGATACAGTTGTTATACAATAGTTATAGACAGTTATAGGTAGTTATACAGTTGTGATATGTATGGTCATACTTTGCGAAATGTTTGCATCTTTGTTGTCTTGTGGCTGGTTTCCTTTGATTTGACAGCACAAACAGATGATGAATTTTTACAAACCATCCTGACGGAAATCGTTTCGCAAAATGAGGAAGAGCAAGACCCTGAACAGTTGTTTGAACTATTGGAAATGCTTGCCGAAAATCCCGTGAAAATCAATCAGGCGAGTTATGAAGACCTCACACGGCTGTTCTGGCTCACCGAATTTCAAATAAAAAGCCTTTTGGACTATGTGACCACCAAAGGCGCCATTCTTTCACCTTACGAAATAGCCTATCTATACGGCTTTACGCCCGAAATTGCACAGAACTTGCAACCTTTCATCTCGTTGGAAGTTACGCCCGCAGTAAAGAAATTGGAACCGGCAAAAGTGTTCCGGTATGGCAGGCATAAATTAGTTACAGGCGCACAGAGCCGATTGGAAAAACAGGAAGGTTACACCCGTCCGGATTCGGTTGGAAACCGGTATCAGGGCAACCCTGTGAAAACCTATTTGCGTTACTCTTTTAACTACTCAGACCGCGTAAAATTCGGCGTCACAGCCGAAAAAGACGCCGGAGAAGCCTTCTTTCGCGGCAATAATCGCTATGGGTACGATTTTTATTCCGCACATTTCCAACTCAACACACAAAAAGTCATAAAAACCTTAGTATTAGGCGATTATCGCGCCGATTTCGGACAGGGCTTGGCGCTTTGGTCGGGGATGAGTTACGGCAAAACCGCCATGCTGCTCAATGCCATGCGCTACAACGGGTGGCTGCGCAGTTACACGTCCACCGACGAAAACAGTTTTTTCCGTGGTGCAGGCGCCACTTTTGCCGTTCGTTCCCTCGACGCGAGCGTTTTTTATTCGCGCAAAGCCGTTGACGCCACTGTTTCCGAAAGGGATGATGATGGCAGAATCGTTACCGTCAGCGCCTTTCCGAACACCGGCTACCATCGAACGCCTTACGAAATAGCCCAAAAGGATGCCGCCACCGAACAAACGGCAGGCGCCAACGTTTCACTCAATCGCATCAATTGGCACGTCGGGGCAACGGCGGTATATCACCGCTACGACGCAACGCTTGTCCCGATTTCCTACGTTTACAACCACTACGCCTATTCGGGCAACGACGGAAGCACGTATAGCCTCGATTTCCGGTTCCGGCTGGGCAATGCTGTCTTTTACGGCGAACAGGCTATGTCACAAAACGGCGCAACGGGCGGCATTTACGGTTCCCAAATGTTAATTGGCGAACGGTTGACTGTCAATGCCTTGTATCGCAATTATGCCAAGAATTTTTATTCTCGCTGCGGGAAAGCATTAGGCGAAAACACGCAAAACAGCAATGAGGAAGGTTTTTACCTTGGCTGGAATTTGGATTTGGGCGGAAAGTGGCGGTTGGCGTCCTATTGGGATATGTTTCGTTTCCCTTGGATGCGTTACCGCACCAGCGCGCCTTCTTTCGGGCAGGACGCCTTTGTGCAGGCGGATTACATTCCTTCGCGGGAAACGAAAATATACGTTCAGTTGCGCTATAAGGATAAAGAGGAAAATGCTGCGCAAGAGCAGGTTGCAACCATCGTTCCGGTGAAAACCATGTCTGCCAAGGGGGTATTTTCGCATCAAATTACCGATTTTCTCACTATCGGCAATCATTTGGAAATCAAGAATTACCGCAAAGAACAGTTGAGCAGCAACGGCTATTTTCTGGCGCAGGACGTGCGGGCAAACGCTACGGTGTTGCGCAATCTGCTGCAATTGACCTTTCGCTACGCCTTGTTTGACACAGACGACTACAATTCGCGCATTTATGCCTATGAAAACGATATGCTGTATGCGTTTAGCATTCCAGCCGTTTA
The DNA here is from genome assembly GCA_031260845.1 of Bacteroidales bacterium. Classification (GTDB taxonomy): domain Bacteria; phylum Bacteroidota; class Bacteroidia; order Bacteroidales; family UBA4181; genus JAIRLS01. The sequence continues at coordinate 1,984 of JAISKR010000138.1, read as the reverse complement.
CGACCGCGGCACACGCTGGTATTTGATGCTGAAATACAGTATTGGCAAGCATTTTGATATAGCAGTCCGTTATGCGCAAACTCGATATACCGACCGAAACACGATAAGCAGTGGATTAAGCGAGATAAAAGGAAACAAATCGTCGGAAGCCAAAGCACAGTTAATCTGCAAGTTTTGACAAAATAATCTAAAAAAAATGTTAAAATAATCATAATTGTGTTTGTTGTGGAAAATGATGACTATATTTGCTCAAAATTTGTATAGATGGAAATTAGTGATTCTGAATTTTCACAAATTGTAAAAACCATCCATGAGAAATCGGCGTATGATTTTGGCGATTATTCGGAAAAATCGTTGCATCGTCGATTGGTCAAGATTTTGATGGATTTTCGCATACCCGTAAGCGAATTGCTGTTTCGTGTGAAAACGGAACCTGATTTTTTGGAAACAGTGGTAAGGAAAATTACGGTGAATACGACGGAAATGTTCAGAGACCCATCCGTATGGATTGATATGCAGCGCAGTATCATACCGGTTTTTGCCAATAATGACGTCATAAATATCTGGCACGCAGGGTGTTCAACAGGACAGGAAGTGTATTCGATGATTATTTTGCTGTCGGAATTGGGATTGTTAGAAAAAACCAATATTTATGCGAGCGATTTGAATACCGACGCTCTTGAAAAGGCAAAAAAAGGCGTTTATAAATACAGGTTCAATCTCAACTATTTGGATAATTTTGAAAAGGTGATACGCCCGCTGCGGAACAATCAATCGCTTACCAATAAGGAATTGTATGACAGGTATTTAGAGATAGATTCGCTCACCGACACCATCCGAATAAAGCCCGCTCTTTTGAAAAAACCGGTATTTGCCAAACATGATTTGGTGAACGACAAGGGCATTTTTGACGTTCGCTTCGATTTAATTTTGTGTCGCAATGTGATTATCTACTTCAATATCAACTTGCAAAACAAAGTATTCGAGTTGGCGTATGAGAATTTAGTCGAAAACGGAATACTTTTATTGGGCGCCCACGAAAGTATTCATGGCGAATTTTTGGCAAAATATGTGAAACATGGCTATCATTACAGAAAAATAAAAGAGCCGATAAGGTAGGAAATGCCTGAATAAACAACCTACGAAAGTTTCGTAGATCTACGAAACCTTCGTAGGTATATCTTCATTCAAAAAAAAATATAATTTTGCATCGGATTTGCAATCAATTTTAAGGACTAAATATGAACTCAATTTTCTCGGGTAAAAAACAGTTTTTCCTCAGTTTGAAAAATAATATCCTGCTCAACACATTGTACAATTTGTTGGTAGTGATGGCGCTTTTCATGCTCTGTCGCATCGCTTTTTACCTGTTCAACACCACGTACTTCAACGGGATGACAGTTTCTCATTTTGCCACACTTTGCAAGGGCGGCATACAGTTCGACCTCACAGCGGTGCTCTACACCAACACGCTCTATTGCCTGCTGATGCTGATTCCATTACCCTTTCGGGCTAATAACGGCTTCCAAACCGTTGCCAAATGGCTGTTTATCGTATTCAATGCGGTGGTGATTGTTGCCAACTGCATGGACATGGTATATTACCGGTTCACGCTGAGGCGCACCACGATGGCGGTGATTGACGAATTTTCCAACGACGGCAACATCGGGCATATTATCGGCGTCAGCATCTTTCAGTATTGGTACGTGACGCTTTTTGCAGCGGCAATGCTGTTTTTGTTGGTCAAACTGTATCATCAGCCGCGGCATTCGGGCAACACGGGCAACATCGGATGGTATTTGTTGCGTCACACTGCCGTTATGCTTGCCTTCGTGTTCTGTTTTGTGACGGGCGTGAGAGGCGGCGTCGGCAAGTATGTACGTCCCGTCACTTTGAGCAATGCCAACAAGTATATGCAGCAGGCAAACGAGGCGTTTATCGTGCTCAACACCCCTTTTTGCGTTTACCGCACGATAGGCAAAAA
>JAISKR010000063.1 GCA_031260845.1 Bacteroidales bacterium | reverse complement strand
CAAACTTGTTGCGAAAAAAGTATATCATGATACGTAAGGTTTTGGAGCGACAAAGATACAAATTTAATTGAGAATTGACAATGAAGATACAATAATATATTGTATGATTTAATACTCGTAATATGTGAATGATACACCCTGAACTTGTTGACCGTGTGTTACGAATTTTTTGAGGAAAAAAGCACATCTTCAAACTGTTTCCGGTATTCCGAAGGAGGACGTCCGGTAACTCTTTTGAATTGTTTGTTGAAATGGCTCAGGTTGTTGAAGCCGCTGTCCAAACACACTTCCAAAATACTCAAATCTCTATCCATTAGCAATTTACAGGCAAATTCTACTTTAATTTTGTTCAGATATTCAAACAAGGTCATCTCCATATTCTGTTTGAAGAATCGACACAGAGAGCCTTCCGCCATGTTTGCCATTGAGGCTATCCGTTTCAAATCCACGTCTTCTCTGTAATGTGTCATCAGGTAGTCATGAATCAGCGCCAACCGCTTATTGCCCGGTTTAAAACGAGTCCGGATGTACTCCTTGCTTGCCAAGTGAATCAGATGGTCGCAGCGACCTATAATATCCATGATTCTGAAAAAATGCATCATCCGCTCAAACGGTTTCAGATAAGGCATTTGGAGCAACAATTCGCTGACTTCGTTGGTGGTATCGCCAGTAATCTGTACCCCTCTGTCAGCCATCGTCAGCGCTTTGGCAACATATTTCAATTCAGGAAACGTAGCCAGATGGTTTCCAAACATATCCGACGAGAATTGCAGGAATACCGATTCGAGGGTACGGTTTGAAAATCCGAAATGTTCTTTTTGAGCAATCCACACATGCGGCAGATTACGCCCGATGAACACGAGGTCGCCCGGATGAAACTCTTCAATGGAGTCGGCAACAATCCGCTTCCCAACGCCTTCGGTGATGAAACTGAGTTCGTAGTGGTCATGGTAATGCCACGCGCTTTTTTCCAAGTTATCCTGAAAAACCCCAATGGAAAAAGACTCATCTTCTCGTAAAATTATTTTTTCAAACTGAGCCGGCATAACAATAAATAATGCACAAATATACGAAAAGATGTTAATATAGCATCAATTTATGAAAAAATAGTTGTTGTAAAATTATGAATAAGTCTCTAATTTTGCTGAAAATTTTAATCACCCTTATTGTAGATATGAAATATAAAAATCTTGTAATCACTAATCCGTCCGAGTTGATATTCGGACAGGCGCCTCATCCGGTGGAAACGCGGAGAGGATTGAAAATCGGCGGCGGACAGGTGTATGCCGAATTGAATTTTACCTTGCCCATGATGAGCATCAACAACGACACTTTGCCGGATGTTTACCGCCATTATCGCGAGATAGCCGAAGGAGCACTGACTCGTGCCGTGGAATTAAACTCGCAGGGCGTGGTGCTGGAGTTGGAAACGCTCTTGGAAATGACCAAAACGCCTCAAATAGGCATTGAAATAGTGAAAATCATGAACGGGATATGCGAAGATTTCTATCAGAAACATGGATTGAAATCTGAAATACGCTTGACGCCGAATGATTTGCGGGAGTTTGAGCGTCCCGCCAAACAACGTACCTCAGCCTTGCTCGACCCGATGCTGGAACTTTTTGAAAAAGGCGCGTTGGCAGGCGGAGATTTGCTGTCCATCGAAAGCACCGGAGGTAAGGAAGTGTCGGATGAAGCCTTGTTGATGTGCGACATCAAAACCATTGTTTTTGCACTCTCTGTATTAGGTGTAAGGGATATGCGGTTTCTGTGGAAAAAAATCAAAGCCGTAGCGGACAAGAATGGGAAAATAGCCGGAGGCGATACTGCCTGCGGATTTGCCAATACGGCTATGGTGCTGGCAGAGCAAAAATGTATTCCGCGTGTCTTTGCCGCTTTGGTGCGGGTAATCTCTGTGGTACGTTCCATCGTTGCCATAGAGGAAGGAGCCACCGGTCCGCACAAGGATTGCGGTTACGAAGGCGTTTTCATCAAAGCCATCACCGGCATACCCATTTCGATGGAAGGAAAAACCGCTGCCTGCGCCCATCTCAGTCCGCTCGGAAACATTGCGGCTGCGGCGGCAGACCTTTGGAGCAACGAGTCGGTACAGAATATCAAACTGTTGGCAGGAATGGCTCCGACCGTTTACTTGGAGCAGTTGGAATACGATGTACGCTTGATGAACGAAGCCCTGAAAGCCGGTAAACTTGAAACACGTATCCTGCAAAAATTATTGGTGGATTCGGATATATATACCGACCCGCAAGCGCTGATTCTCGCCCCCGAAAACGTCATCCGCATTTCCAATGCCTTGATAAAGGGTGATACGTATGTAGCCAATGCGCGCAATGGAGCATTGGAAGCCATTGACATAATTGAAGAGGCTTTACAATCCGGAAAACTGAAACTTTCGGATTTGGAAACCGGCTATTTACCGGTACTGAGAGATGATTTGAACAGCATACCCGATAAGGAAAGTGATTTTATTGAAACCATGCTTCCCATGCTGGATCAAAGTAAATTCATTCTTTCGGAATATGGACTTTGAAAAAATAAAAAAAATAAAGGTAAAAGGTAAAAAAATAAACATTAATTAAATTTTAAAAAATGAGTAACTTAATCGAAGAAATCGCATTATGCGTAGAAAGTGGAAAAGTAAATGCCGCTTCGCCTTACCCGCCTAATATGAAAGGTCAGCCGGGCAGCGACGAATTGACGAAACAAGCGCTTGAAGAGGGCGTATCGCCGGACGATATCCTGAACAAGTCATTGGTGGTAGCCATGAACAAAGTAGGTCAGCAATACAGCGAGAACAAGATTTTTGTTCCGCAGATGTTGCTGGCTGCCAAGGCTATGGCTGCTTCCATGCAGCATCTCAAACCTTTTTTCCAATCGGGAGAGGTAAAACGTAAAGGTACGTTCATCATGGGTACGGTATTTGGCGACCTGCACGATATAGGAAAGAATTTGTGCTGCATGATGATAGAAGGCGCCGGATGGGAAGTGATTGATCTGGGCGTGGATGTACAAGCCGAAAAATTCATCAACGAATTGAACAAACATCCCAATGCTGTTGTAGGCTTATCGGCATTACTGACGACCACAATGGTCAATATGGGCGTCATCATCAGTTCCATACGTGAAAAATATCCCAAAGCCAAAGTAGCCGTTGGAGGCGCTCCCGTCAATCTGGATTTTGCCAAACAAATCAATGCTGACCAATACGGCAAAAATCCGCAGGAATTAATCGGCTGGTTGGATAAAATAGCCGTATAATACTCATAATGAGCGCTTTTTATGAGTTCACTATCCCCTATCAGGAGTTGGCAGTTGACCCGCAGGCTGCCGCTCCCATGTTGGGATACGATAGTGATATGCCCGACGACATCCTGACGATGGTGCGCGAAGTGGTGGATGAAACAGCCGATTGCTACGACATACGCGGCGGCTACATGATTTTTGATTCTGTCGCCGTCAACAAAGACGATTGCACGTTGTCCATCGGTGGTTCCACATTTCATATCAGTAAAATCATCACCCGGCAGATAAAACGCAGTACGCAGGTGGCGGTATTTATCTGTACCGCCGGCGTCGGTATTGAGCAATGGTCGCGGAAGATGCTGGCTGACAACGAACCGTTGAAAGGATTCATCGCCGACATCATGGGCGGAGTGGTGGTGGAACTGGCTATCGACAGGATACAGCAATTATTGGGCGAAGCCATGAACGCTGCCGGTTTGAAAATTACCAATCGTTACAGTCCGGGGTATTGCGGGTGGCATACATTCGAGCAGCATCACCTGTTTTCGCTGCTGCCGACAACTCTGGGCATCCGGCTGACCGAAAGTGCCCTGATGCAACCCATCAAATCGGTCAGCGGCATCATCGGCATCGGCGCCGACGTCCGTTTCAACCCCTATTCCTGCGGGCTTTGTGACGCCACACAATGCGTATATCGAAATAAACGTTAAAAAAAGTTTTTCCCATCAACAAATTACATGATTGTTTTTATAAAAAATCATGTAATTTTGTAGTTTCATTTATAATATGAATATGCAATCAATCATCGCAAGCGTATGTCGGTATTAACGGAAGCGGAATCAATAGCCATAGAAGACCAGTTTCAGGAGTTGATGCACGTGTCCACCTTTATCCGCAAGGACGAGGACAGGGACACCATCCGCCGGGCTTTTGATTTGGCAAATGCAGCGCACAGCGATATGCGCCGCAAATCGGGCAAGCCGTACATTGTCCATCCCCTTTGCGTGGCGCGTATTGTGGTGGAGGAAATCGGGTTGGGAACTACGTCGGTAGTGGCGGCGCTGCTGCATGATGTGGTGGAAGACACCGACTACACGCTCGAATTTATTGAAGAACATTTTGGAAAAAAAGTAGCAACCATTGTTGATGGCTTGACCAAAATTTCGGAGGTTTTCGACAATAATTCATCCTTACAGGCTGAAAATTTCCGCAAGATGCTGCTTACCTTATCGGACGATGTGCGGGTTATCTTGATAAAATTGGCTGACAGACTGCACAATATGCGCACGTTGGACGCTATGTCGCCCGAAAAGCAAATCAAGATAGCCAGCGAAACCATCTTCCTGTATGCCCCGCTGGCGCACCGCATGGGTTTTTATTCCATCAAGCAGGAATTGGAGGATTTAAGCCTCAAATACCGCCATCCGAAAATCTATGTGGATATTGTCAATCTGTTGAAAGACAATGAAGAAAAGCGCAACCAAGCTTTGCAGGATTTCATGGAGCCTGTCCGACAAAAACTGACGGAAAGCGGCTACCACTA